>NZ_CAWPHH010000024.1:0-72419 GCF_963887965.1 Photorhabdus sp. RW14-46
CACGCGTCTGTGGCATTGGACCGTCAGTCGCGGCAACTACCAGGATTGCGCCGTCCATCTGAGCCGCACCGGTGATCATGTTTTTCACGTAGTCGGCGTGGCCTGGGCAGTCAACGTGCGCATAGTGACGGCTTGGCGTATCATATTCTACGTGAGAAGTAGAGATGGTGATACCACGCGCTTTTTCTTCTGGCGCGTTATCAATCTGGTCGAATGCGCGAGCGTTACCACCGAAGGTTTTAGCCAGTACAGTAGTGATGGCAGCAGTCAGGGTAGTTTTACCATGGTCAACGTGGCCGATAGTACCAACGTTAACGTGCGGTTTTTTACGTTCAAATTTTTCTTTAGACACGACTCTATTCCTTAATATCGCTCCCTCGTTATATTGGGAGGGAGCTAAATCTAGATATTAAACCCGAAAAGCTTATTTAGCTTTACGAGCTTCGATAATAGCCTGAGCGACGTTGCTCGGCGCTTCATTGTACTTCAGGAACTCCATGGAGTAAGAAGCACGACCTTGGGTCTGAGAACGCAGGTCAGTAGCATAACCAAACATTTCAGATAATGGTACCTGAGCACGTACGATTTTACCGGTAGTCATATCTTCCATACCATCAATCATACCACGGCGGCGGTTTAGGTCACCGATAACGTCACCCATGTAATCTTCTGGTGTTTCAACTTCAACTTTCATGATAGGCTCCAGCAGAGCTGGTTTCGCCTTCATAAAGCCTTCTTTGAAGCCCATAGAACCTGCGATTTTGAACGCCATTTCAGAAGAGTCCACTTCGTGGTAAGAACCATCGAACAGTGCCACTTTAACGTCAACAATCGGGTAACCGGCCAGAACACCATTTTTCATTTGTTCCTGAATACCCTTATCTACTGCTGGGATATATTCTTTAGGAACAACACCACCAACGATTTCGTTGGCAAATTCATAGCCTACGCCACCTGGTTCCATTGGCTCAATACGCAGCCATACGTGACCAAACTGACCACGACCACCAGACTGACGAACAAATTTACCTTCTTGTTCAACAGTAGAACGGATGGTTTCACGGTAAGCAACCTGAGGTTTACCGACGTTCGCTTCAACTTTGAACTCACGACGCATACGGTCAACCAGAACATCCAAGTGAAGCTCACCCATACCGGCAATAATAGTCTGACCAGACTCTTCATCGGTAGACACGCGGAATGATGGGTCTTCTTGAGCCAGACGACCTAAAGCGATACCCATTTTTTCCTGGTCAGCTTTAGTTTTTGGCTCGATAGCAACAGAGATGACTGGCTCTGGGAATTCCATACGCTCCAGGATAATTGGTGCGTTGATATCACACAGCGTATCACCGGTAGTCACATCTTTCAGGCCAATCGCAGCAGCGATGTCACCTGCACGAACTTCTTTAATTTCTTCACGTTTATTAGCATGCATCTGAACGATACGGCCAAAACGCTCTTTTCTGTCTTTCACTGGGTTAAGAACGGTATCACCGGAGTTAACCACACCAGAGTAGACACGGAAGAAGGTCAAGTTACCAACGAACGGGTCAGTAGCGATTTTAAACGCCAGTGCCGAAAATGGTTCGTTGTCGTCAGAATGACGCTCTGCTGACGTATCTTTACCGTCTGGCAGAATACCTTTAATGGATTCAACATCCGTTGGTGCTGGCAGGTACTCAATAACTGCATCCAGCATTGCCTGAACACCTTTGTTCTTAAATGCAGAACCACAGGTAACCAGGATGATTTCGTTAGTCAGAACACGATGACGTAGACCAGCTTTGATCTCTTCTTCAGTCAGTTCTTCACCGCCAAGGTATTTTTCCATCAGTTCTTCTGATGCTTCCGCAGCGGCTTCAATCAAATTGCTACGCCATTCTTCCGCCAGATCCTGCATATCAGCTGGGATATCTTCGTAAGTGAAGGTGGTTCCCTGATCTTCATCGTTCCAGTTGATGGCTTTCATTTTCACCAAGTCAACAACACCGGTGAACGCATCTTCTGCACCAATGGCTAATTGCAGAGGTACTGGGTTTGCCGCCAAGCGAGTTTTGAGCTGCTCAACAACGCGTAAGAAATTCGCTCCCATACGGTCCATTTTGTTAACGAACGCGATACGTGGAACTCTATATTTATTTGCTTGACGCCATACGGTTTCGGACTGTGGCTGAACACCACCAACCGCACAATAAACCATTACGGCACCATCAAGAACACGCATGGAACGTTCTACTTCGATGGTGAAGTCAACGTGCCCTGGGGTGTCGATGATGTTGATACGATGCGCATCAAACTGCTTAGCCATACCTGACCAGAAAGCAGTTGTTGCTGCGGAGGTGATGGTAATACCACGCTCCTGCTCCTGTTCCATCCAGTCCATAGTAGCAGCGCCATCATGAACTTCACCGATCTTATGGTTTACACCAGTGTAGAACAGAATACGTTCGGTAGTGGTGGTTTTACCGGCGTCGATGTGTGCACTGATACCGATGTTACGGTAGCGTGCAATGGGTGTTGTACGAGCCATTTGATTCCTCTATTCCTAGGACGTTCAATGTAAATCTGGGTGGCAGAACAGCCACCCAGGGCATCATCACTACGATGGGATTACCAACGGTAGTGTGCGAACGCCTTGTTAGCTTCTGCCATACGGTGAACGTCTTCACGTTTCTTAACAGCAGTGCCTTTATTTTCGGCTGCATCAGATAATTCGTTCGCCAGGCGCAGGGCCATAGATTTATCACCGCGTTTACGAGCAGCTTCAACGATCCAACGCATTGCTAACGCATTGCGACGAACCGGACGAACTTCAACTGGTACCTGATAAGTAGAACCACCAACACGGCGGGACTTAACTTCCACGGTTGGACGCACATTATCTAATGCAAGTTCAAATGCTTCCAGGTGCTCTTTACCAGAACGCTGAGCCAGGGTCTCAAGCGCACTATATACAATTGCTTCCGCAGTAGATTTTTTACCATCTACCATCAGGATATTGACGAATTTGGCCAGTAATTCAGATCCAAACTTTGGATCTGGCAAAATTTTACGCTGACCAATTACACGACGACGTGGCATGGAAATACTCCGTTTCGAATTCAGGGTTGTCCAAAACTCTACGAGTTTATTTTGACATTAAGGTAAATAATGTTTGGCCTTACTTAACGGAGTACCATTAAGCTTTTGGCTTCTTCACACCGTACTTAGAACGACCTTGTTTACGGTCTTTAACACCGGAACAGTCCAGTGCACCGCGAACAGTGTGGTAACGCACACCTGGCAAGTCTTTAACACGACCGCCACGGATCAGAATTACGGAGTGTTCTTGCAAGTTGTGGCCTTCACCACCGATGTAAGAAGAAACTTCGTAACCGTTAGTCAAACGCACACGACATACTTTACGCAGTGCAGAGTTTGGTTTTTTAGGGGTGGTGGTATATACGCGAGTACATACGCCACGCTTCTGCGGGCAAGCTTCCAGAGCAGGAACGTTGCTTTTTGCAACCTTCATGCTACGGGGTTTGCGCACCAGCTGGTTAATAGTTGCCATTATTAAAAAAACTCCTGGTTTTTTTGCTTCGTAAACACGGATTAAATCTCTTGTCTGCCCTAACGGCAAAACACGAGGACGCGGAATTTTATGGCTGACTCGCCAAGGTGTCAAGAAATATACAGCTTTTTCTCAACTACCAAGCGAATTGTTGATGGTGTTTTACCGTCAGGTTAACAAAGTCAGTATAGTCGATCACTTGCACTTTGTCTGAAACCTGATCGTCCAATCCCCGCGCCTCAATATCTTCTTTCAGTGCATACAAGGCAGCACCACAACTGATCAACGCCGACAGATAGCAATTACCCTCAATACCTGCCAGTACACCATCCTGAATAAACAAGATGTCATCACCACGGGCAAGCAGCTTGGATATCACATTGAAATCACATTGATAAGGCGATCGGCCAACAGTATATAGCATCTCATTGTCCTTCCAATAGCTCAGAATGTCAGCACAACATCATAGTCAACCAGTTTCTCACGGATCGTTTCTGCGGGTATCACTTTCGCATCCAGAACAAAATGATTGACTGAGCTTAATCCACGCATAACAAGATCTTCCTGGCACAAATAACATTCTTCAATATCGTACAAAGGCAACACCTTAAAAGTAGCGATATAGTTTCTGGCGAGAATTCTGTCAGGCTGCTGATTGGGTAGTAGTTGAAGTACACCGTCAGAAATAAAAAATACCCCTACCTTTTCTGTTAATGCCGAAGTGGCCAGCAATGCATCTAAACCTTCTCGACCCCCTGCATCACCATGGGGTGTTTTAGTGAAGACAAAAGCAATTTTTTTCATTTTTGCCTCTTAGAATTGCACCACACGGTCGCAAATCAACATAGCTTCAGCTAGTGTGCCCAATCCACTTAATTCAAACCCTTCCGCGAGGTTTGCTACCGGTAAATTCAACTCACTCGCCTGCTGAGCATCAATAACACCACGGCGAAGGGCAGCGGCAATACAAATGTGCATGCTAAACCGATGCTCTGTTGCCATCATCTGCCATGCGCTAACCAAATCAAACTCATCACTGGCTGGTGAGGTCAATTGATTGCCGTTATAAACCCCTTCCCGATAAAAAAATACGGTATTAAGTTTATGCCCCATCGTAATCAAGGCTTGCGCGAATTGGTAAGCACTGCTGGCTTGTTGGGTACCATATGCGGGCCCCGTAACCAGCAGACAATAAGACAGCGAAGACATTACCGCTCAGGCCCTAAACATTCACCATTTTTAAACTGGCGAATATAGAGGTAAACAGTATGCTTAGAAATATTTAAACGCTCAGCAACCTGATTGATTGCATCTTTAATATCAAAAATGCCTTTCTCATAGAGATTTAGAACCACCTGTCTGTTCTTGGCATTATTGGATACACTGCGATCAATATTGACTTCTTCGATAGTATATTCAAGCGTTTGCGCAACCAAATCATCCACAGATGAGGCAAAATTTACATTTGGAGCGACATCATGTGTTTCCTCTGGAATAAATGTCTGAATAATTTCAGAGAAAGGGACATCGAGATTCATATTAATGCACAAGAGGCCGATCACTCGGCGGTTCCGGTTGCGGATCGCAATTGTGACTGACTTCATCAATGAACCGCTTTTCGCTCGGGTAAAATAGGCTTTGGATGCACTACAGTCTTCGTCTGTAATGTCATGTAACATACGCAATGCAAGATCAGTGATAGGTGAACCTATCTTACGACCTGTATGTTCTCCGTTGGCTATTCTGACAGCTGAACATTTAAGATCTTCCAATGAATGAAGGACAATCTCGCAATGCCCACCAATTAGCATAGCCAAGCCATCAACTGCGGCTTCATAAGACTTTAAAATTTCGTGATCCGTTTCAGTAAACGGTTGGTTTTCCAGTAAATCGACATCACTGATATCACCAGATAATAACGGGTTAGACATTAAATACACCATCCTTCAATCGCAGACAACGTCTTGCTAAAAACACAACGTGATAAACCTATAAAAATTTCTTGTGAAAATTCAATTATTGCAGATTAACAGAGATCTCAATCAAAGATCTTTGCATCCACATGAAATATTGACGTTAAAACCACATGACATTATCGTCAAGCCATTGCTACTCAGACATTTGGGCTCTATCACAGCTTTCAGTAACAAAAAACCGTTGACAGAATCTCTACCAACGGTTTTATCCGTATTGATCAAAGATATTTAGCGAACAGCTAAATAGCTTACTTAGCTTTGGTCTCCGCTTTAACATCCAGCAGCTCAATATCAAATACTAGTGTCGAATTTGCAGGAATACCCGGCAGATCCGCTTTACCATAGGCCAGCTCTGGTGGAATAACCAGTTTAATTTTTCCGCCTTTTTTCACATTCTGTAAACCTTCTGTCCAACCTGGGATAACGCTATCCAGGCGAATAGAAAGGGGTTCATTACGCTTATAGGAACTATCGAACTCTTTACCGTCAATCAATGTCCCCCGGTAGTTCACAACTACCGTGTCGCTTGCCACAGGCTTCTTACCACTGCCTTCCTTCTCTATTTTATACAAAAGGCCGGTTTTACTCTTAACGACACCCTTTTCCTTAGCAAATTCTTCACGATATTTAACGCCTTTAGCTTCATTCTCGCTGGCTTCTTTTTCCATCTTAGCTTCAGCAGCAGACTTCACTTTACCTTCAAATGCACGCAGCGTATTTTCAATTTCGCTGTCAGTCAGTTTGCTCTTATTATTGAAAGCATCCTGCACACCCGATAACAATTGATCTTTATCCAATGGGATACCCAGAGATTTCTGTTCTTTCAGGGTGTTTTGCATATAACGCCCTAAAGATGCGCCCAGAGCATAAGCATTTTGCTGATCTTCTGTTTTAAATGCGCTGTTCAATTCTGTACTACTCTGGCTATCTGCTTTAGCCGCCAACACCTGAGGGGCGCTGAAAGCCATCGCTAATGTGGTAGCAAGCAGGGTAACTTTAAACAATGATTTCATCTGTTTCTCCAATAGCTTTGGGGGATTTTACCGTCAGCAAAAGTTATGCAATCAAGTCACTATAACCGTCTACAGGAGCACAACACAATATTTGCCGTTTTTTAGTGCCCCAAACTTATTAGGACAACATAAATGACTAGAGGTTTCATAACAACCGCATTTCACAGAATATTCTGGGCATAGTAGGCTACTCTTAATTAATATGAGGCATCTAACACAGGCAATACAGGACCTGAAACGGGAGAAAATCATGGATCTGTCAAAATTTGAGCAACGGCTTGAGTGTTTGGAAAGTCGAATGGCCTTTCAAGAAAGAACTATCGAAGAATTAAATCAGGTAGTGACTGAACAGCAAATGGAGATCACTAAATTAAGAGAGCATTTGCGGTTGATGACAGAACGATTGAAAGCCACTCAACCCTCAATGATCGCTTCACAATCTGAGGAAACACCTCCGCCTCATTACTAGAAAAGACATTAAATTACAATAAATTAGGGCAAGCACTGAAACTAACTATTCCAAACTTGCCCCGCTTTTTTTAAATATTAAAAGCCCACTATCCGCTTCAGCTTATCAGTGGCAACCACCGCCACCGCAGCATCCGTGTCCTTCATTATGGTGATGATGACTGTCGTCATCGCCGTGACCACCACAGCACCCCTCACCATGTTCGTGACCATGAGCACCATGAACATGGCCATGAGCCAGCTCTTCTTCGGTCGCTTCACGAATGGCAATGACTTCAACATTGAATTTCAGATTCTGACCCGCCAGCATATGGTTACCATCAACCACAACATGCTCACCTTCAACTGCTGTAATTTCTACGGGTACTGGCCCCATATCGGTATCAGCCAGGAAACGCATGCCAACTTCCAGTTCATCAACACCAACAAAGACATCTTTTGGCACACGCTGAACCAGATTGTCATCATACTGACCATAGGCATCATCAGCCTGTACGCTGACATCAAAACTCTCACCCGCCTCACGGCCTTCTAGCGCCTTTTCCAAACCGCTGATCAGTGAACCACGGCCATGCAGATAGTCCAACGGCGCACTCGCCGGTGACTCATCAACTAAAACACCATCTTCCGTTCTTACTTGATAAGCCAGGCTGACTACCAAGTCTTTTGCTACTTTCATGACATCTCCTACCCGTGGGTCTAAAAATTTTTACCAATTGTAGCGGAATTTTCAGTCTCTGTACTCACTCGCGCTAATATTCACATAATTACTGTGGGGTAAAAATACCAATAACCTGCTCCTGCTTTCTGACATGAGAGCTCACTTTCTCATCAGTCTGGCGTTGTTGGTGACCACAATGGACACATTCCACCACATCCACCTGATCTTCTTGCCACATTGCCAGCGTGTCCTGAGAGTGACATTCTGGACAGACAGCACCGGCAATAAATCTCTTACGGCTTACTGACATGATTTGCTCCGCTATTATTCATGTATTCATACTCATTCCAACCATCCGGTTGACGACGTTCACTCAGCATTTCTCGTTCGAATAGCTCTTCCAGTTCCCGTCGTGCCTCTTTTATACGAGATATGTGAGCCACATCAATACAGCAGCAGGACTTTAGGCGGCTGTAACATCGTTCCCTCCTCAAGAACGTGTCAGAACACGTATTTTCCGTTACCATGCATACGAACGTTATAAAATAAAACGCTTACTATCTGTTATTGCTAATTTAACATATTCTATACAAACGATACTTATGATTGTTTTCTCTTCATTACAAATTCGTCGCGGAACTCGTGTTCTGCTGGACAATGCCAGCGCCACTATCAATCCCGGGCAGAAAGTTGGTCTGGTAGGGAAAAATGGCTGTGGTAAATCTACCCTACTTGCACTATTAAAAAATGAGCTTCAGGCTGAAACAGGCACATTCACTTTTCCCAGTAACTGGGCACTTTCTTGGGTGAATCAGGAAACGCCAGCACTGGAAATACCCGCTCTGGAATATGTCATTGATGGTGATCGTGAATTCCGTCAACTGGAACAACAACTGCGGATAGCCAATGAAAAAAATGAAGGTAATCTGATTGCTCATCTGCATGGTCAATTAGACACGATTCAAGCCTGGACGATCCGTTCAAGAGCATCAAGTCTACTGCACGGTTTAGGTTTCTCTCAAGAGCAACTTGATCAACCTGTACGTGCATTTTCCGGCGGATGGCGCATGCGCCTCAATCTGGCTCAGGCACTACTCTGCCGTTCTGATTTACTGTTGCTTGATGAACCGACTAACCATCTTGATCTGGATGCGGTTATCTGGTTGGAAAAATGGCTGAAAAGCTACCCCGGAACATTAATCCTTATCTCCCATGATCGGGATTTTCTTGACCCGATTGCCGATAAGATCCTCCATATAGAACAACAATCCCTATTTGAGTACAGTGGCAACTACTCATCTTTCGAACGCCAGCGCGCCACCAAACTGGCGCAACAACAGGCCCTTTATAAAAGTCAGCAAGAGAAAGTTGCCCATCTGCAAAGTTATATTGACCGTTTCCGTGCCAAGGCCAGCAAAGCCAAACAAGCTCAGAGCCGTATCAAGATGTTAGAGCGGATGGAATTAATCGCTCCTGCCCATGTTGATAACCCATTTCATTTCAGTTTCCGTAAACCGGAAAGTCTGCCAAACCCACTCCTGAAAATGGAAAAAGTCAGCGCAGGCTATGGCGAACGGACCGTTTTAAATTCCATCAAACTGAATCTGGTTCCCGGCTCCCGCATTGGCCTGCTTGGCCGTAATGGTGCGGGTAAATCCACGTTAATTAAACTACTGGCTGGCGAACTGCAATCTCAGAGTGGAACGGTAGAATTAGCTAAAGGGATTAAACTGGGATATTTCGCCCAGCATCAACTGGAATATTTACGTGCTGATGAATCACCATTACAGCATTTAGTCCGCATTGCGCAACAGGAAACAGAACAACAACTTAGAGATTATCTGGGCGGCTTTGGTTTCAAAGGTGATCAAGTGACTGACCCAAGTGGGCGTTTTTCCGGGGGAGAAAAAGCACGTTTGGTTTTGGCATTGATGGTCTGGCAACGCCCTAACCTCCTGTTACTCGATGAACCAACGAACCACCTCGACCTGGATATGCGTCAGGCACTGACAGAAGCTTTGATCGACTTTGACGGTGCATTGGTTGTGGTTTCTCACGACCGACATCTATTACGTTCAACAACCGATGAGTTGTATCTGGTTCATGATGGCCGGGTAGAATCATTCAACGGCGATTTAGAAGATTATCAACAATGGCTGATAGATCAACAACGTCAACAAAATCAGCAAATACGTGAAAACAACGATAAGGAAAAAGAGACATCCAGCCAAAGTGCTCAGGAAAGAAAAGATCAAAAACGGCGTCAAGCTGACTTCCGTAACCAAACGCAACCATTGCGTAAGCAACTGGCTAATTTTGAAAAACAGATGGAGAAACTGGGTGGCGAATTGGTTGCACTCGAAAATCAACTTTTAGACAGCGCTATCTATGATAGCAGCCGTAAAGTCGAATTAACTGAATATCTGCAAAAACAAAATCAGACCAAATTAAAATTGGAAGAAATTGAATTAGCATGGATGGAAATTCAAGAACAGCTTGAAAAAATAACACAAGAGTTTGAAGGATAAATGATTTTACAAATTATCATTCAATAAAAAAATAAAGCGGAAAAAACAATCCGCTTTATTTTTCGATAAGTGAATCTGTCATTGAGTCAAAAATTCAAGATAATTTCAATTAATCCTTGGATATCAGTTAAAATTCACATTGTTATTTAATAACGTCATGTATTATCCCCTAATAAATCAAAAAATCAGCATTCAATGATATTCATTATTATCATTGAATAATGAAAAATCCTCATTAGCTCAACATTAATGAGGATTTCTTATCATCAGATGACATTTTTTTGTTATAAGAGAAAAAATTTCTCATATCACAACATATTTTATAAAAAGAGGGTATTAACTGAATCCTTTTGAAGGAATTTCCCATATATTGGAGAACCGTTTTACATTGCTTGCTGTGTAAATAACAGTGTGGGATATATTGCGGTGACCGAGATAATCCTGAATAAGGCGTGTATCTCTTCCCAAATCAGCAAGAGCATAGCCGCAGGCATGTCTTAACATATGTGGATGAGGCGAAATATCGACTAATGCTTGCCTGCCATAACGTTTTAACAAACTATAAACCTGATAGCGTGAAATCGCACCTGATTTTTGTGATAAAAAAACCCACGATGTGTCTGATTCTCTCCAGCTCTTACGGATATTAATCCATTGATTTAACGCATTAAGTTCTTCAGGCACCAATGGATGTGTTGTTGATAGTCCTCCTTTTAATCGCCTTACGTGAATAATTTCCGAGCTAAGATCAAGATCGGATAGTGTCAGATTACATAGCTCACTGACTCTAAATCCATGAATAAAACACATGAGTAGCATGCAATAATCCCGCTCAGCATGACGCCCCTGACGTGCTTTTTCTAAAATCGCATCAATTTCATGTCTGGTTAAGAACTTACGCTTCTTCATGAAAATAATTCCTGTGAGATTTGGGCAGATAGTTACCGATAGAGAATATTAATCTAAATAACTATATCAATTAATAGAGATTTTATGGAATTACTGATCTAAAATTCCATTTATTTATCATAAGAAAGAAACAAATATTTTTTATATATAAATATAAAATTATATATATCATTGAACAGTGATTTTTTGATAGAAAATATCAGGATGTAGAATTTTTATTAAAAATTAAGAAACTATTTTACAACAAAAAACTAAACAGAATGCACCAAACTGTGAATAGTTTTACACAAAACTATCACCTAAGTCAACTATTGTACCTCTCCAGACCGACAACATTTAACCATTTGTAATATATGGTTTTTTTAATATCTTTTTATGACTTTTAATATTTTATCAATATTATTTTATAAAAAATTAGTTGGTTTGTTTGAGCTTGATCAGAGATCAATCAATTGGAAAGTTTATAAATTTAAATTAATGTCTATTTTTGGATATTAATTCCAAAATATTATGCATTTTAGTATTTATAACTAAACAAAACAGTTTGGTGCATTTTGTTTGGTTTTAAAAAATGTTGATATGAGATTTTAAGACCCTTTTTGCATTGGATATCTGGTGTAGGAGTTAAAATCCTACACTGCTACTTTTGTATGGTTATGGGTATCTTATCCTTAAGTTAAGGAATTAACTCACATGAAATTGAATAAATTGGTTATGGCTCTCGGATTGGGTGTAACCCTAGCAGCAGGTTCTGTCAATGCGGCCCCCGAGCCTTCCCCCAAAACTAAAAGTACTAACCAAGGCCACGGAAAAGTGACTTTTGAAGGTTCTATTATCGATGCGCCTTGTTCAATCCACCCCGGTGATGACGATCAGACTGTGAAACTGGGGCAGATTTCCAACAAAGCACTGGCAGGAGGCGGTAAGTCCACCCCGGTTCCTTTTAATATCCGCTTACTAGACTGTGATGCTAACGGCTTGGAAAAGAGGACTGTAATGGCGACTTTCTCTGGGGTACCCTCTGCTGTGAATAAGGACCTACTGGCAATTGTTGGTTCGGCCTCTGGTGCGGCTATTGGTATCACCAACGATAACGCCAAGCTTATCAAACTAGGACAACAGAGCTCACCCACAATCATCACCGATGGTTCCGACTCTACCATGCGCTTCGCTGCTTTCTTACAAGGTGACGGGGCTTCTACGACTATCGTTCCTGGTGATTTCACCGCTGTGGCTAACTTCACTCTGGCTTACCAATAAAGGTGTTGAAAGAAGCCTTTCTGTGCGTTGGAAAGTCTATCTGTTTCTCTTTCCCGCGGTTGCCTAGCCTTCAGGCTGACAGGGGAAACAGCGGGAAAGAGGGGTCCCTACAAGATTAGGGAAATGAATTTGCCGGTAAACCAAATTTTGGAGAGCGAGATGACTCTTCTTAGCCGTCCAACCTGTTCTAAGATGTTGCCTTCCCTGCTGACGTTGTTAGTGCTAACCAGTCTGATATTGTCATTTATGGCAACCGCTATCAACCAAGAGCACGGCCGCGTCAACATGCAAGGCTCCATCATTGATACACCCTGTACAATTGCTTTGGGCAATCAAGATCAGACCATCGACATATCATCTATTTTGGTCGGACAAATTATCCGCAGTGGTCACGGGCCGGTACGGCTTTTAAGTATACAGTTGATTAATTGCCTGTTGGCTCCCGTATTACTGAATCGCCTGAGCAGGTCATACTTTCAAGTGACTTTTGATGGTGCGGCTGCTCGTAACGACCTATTTAGCATAAATGGCGAGGCGAGTGGTGTGGGATTACAGATATCGGACAGTACAGGAGCGGTAGTCGCGCCGGGCAAACCCATGCCTGTAGAGGATCTGCAAATAGGCTCAATGCGGCTGGATTATACTTTACGTCTGGTAACAGCTCACCAAGTGTTACGCGCCGAGGTCCTCCACACCATGATACGTTTCAAACTGGATTATTTCTGATGAAAGGACCCATCATGCCATCGTTACTTTGTGGAGCGAGGGATAGCTCGGTGGCACTGTGTATCTTGTTGGCTCTTTGTCGCGTGCAGGTGGTCAAGGCTGCCGATAGGGTGGAATTCAACACGGATGTTCTTGATGTCAAGGATCGGGCGCGTATTGACTTAAGTCAGTTTTCCCATGCTGGCTACATTATGCAAGGTAGCTACCAGATGGTATTACGCTTGAATAAAAACGAATTGCCCGAGCAGACAGTGCAGTTCATTGCTCCTGATCATGATCCAAAAGGCAGTGAAGCGTGCCTGACGCCGAAGATGGTTGATCAACTGGGGCTTAAAGCGGATGCAATCCGTCAGCTTACTTGGTGGTATAACGGCCAATGCCTAGAAATAGCTTCTCTGAAAGGTATGGAAGTTCGAGGTGACTTGGGCGCTGGGGCACTATACATCAGCATGCCGCAGGCTTACTTAGAATATACCGTAGAAAACTGGGATCCGCCGTCACGTTGGGATAATGGGATCTCCGGTATGTTGTTTGACTACAGCGTCAATGCACAGGTGACAAATCAGTCAGGCGCAGGCAGCCAAGCGCAATCTTTAAGTGGTAACGGAACAGCTGGGGCCAACTTGGGACCTTGGCGTCTGCGGGCTGATTGGCAAGTGCAGTACAGCCATACTACGGGACAGGTAGGAAGTGCCCAGCAAAGCTGGGAGTGGAGCCGCTATTACGCCTACCGTGTGATAGCCGCTCTGCGTGCCAAGCTGACGTTGGCGGAAGACTACCTCAACTCTGGGATGTTTGACAGTTTCCGTTACATCGGAGCCAGTCTGATATCGGACGACAACATGCTGCCACCGAACCTGCGCGGTTATGCGCCGGAAGTGACAGGGGTGGCGAAGACTAACGCCAAGGTGACCATCAGTCAGCAAGGGCGTGTGATTTATGAAACTCAGGTGGCAGCAGGCCCTTTCAGTATTCAGGATCTGAATACTGCGGTGAATGGCAAGCTGGATGTGAAGGTACAGGAGCAGGATGGCAGCGTACAGACCTTTCAGGTGAATACCGCTAATGTCCCCTATCTGACACGTCCGGGTATGGTTCGTTACAAAATTGCCGCCGGTAAGCCATCAGATATTAAGCATCGCAGTAAAGGGCCGGGCTTTGCAACCGGAGAATTCTCTTGGGGGGTGAACAACGGTTGGTCGCTGTACGGAGGCGCTTTGCTGGCTAGGGGCTATAACGCTCTGGCTATCGGTATCGGCCGTGACTTGCTGGCGTTTGGTGCATTGTCATTTGATATAACGCAGTCGCGAGCTCAGCTTCTGCATGATGACACCAAACATGGAGGTTCGTATCGGGTTAGCTATTCTAAACGCTTTGACGAATACGACAGCCAGATAACATTTGCAGGTTACCGTTTCTCAGAACGTAACTTCATGAGCATGTCACAGTATTTAGAGGCGCGTTATTACGGTGTCAATAATGGCAGAGGTAAAGAGTTCTATACCACCACGTTTAACAAGCAGTTTAAGGAATTGGGGCTTAGTGTTTATCTGAACTACGGCCATCAGACCTATTGGGACCGTCCGAACAACGATACTTATAACCTGTCACTATCACGTTATTTCGACATTGGACGCTTTAAAAACATCAGCCTGAGCCTAACGGCATATCGGACTCAGTACAACGGCACTAATGATGACGGTTTGTATCTGAGTATGGCTGTACCGTGGGGTGAAAATAGCACAATAACCTATGACGGTCAGCTTAGCCGTAATAGTAGTAATACTGTGGGCTACTATGACCGTATCGATGACAACAATGCATATCGGATTAATGTCGGTAACGGTCAGGGTGGGCGTAGTATTGGCAGTGGTTACTTCACCCATGAGGGGGATATAGCTAAGTTGACAGCGAATGCCAATTTCCGTGGAAGTGAATATAGCGCTATGGGGCTGTCACTTCAGGGGGGAATGACGGCAACGGCAGATGGCGCTGCGCTACACCGTATCAACATGATAGGGGGAACACGCATGATGCTCGACGCTGATGGGATTGGTGGTGTACCAATACGCGGTTATGGCAGTGTGACCCATACCAACATTTTTGGTAAAGCGGTGGTGAGTGATATCAACAGTTACTACCGCAGCAGCGTTAATGTGGACGTGAACCAACTGGCGGATAACGTGGATGCAACTCGCTCGGTGGTACAAGGCACGCTAACGGAAGGCGCTATTGGTTATCGCAAGTTTGGGATGATCTCCGGCGAGAAGGCGATGGCCATTATTAAGTTGACAGACGGTACGGCTCCTCCATTCGGCGCTATCGTGATGAATGAACGTGAAATGCAAACTGGCATCGTGAATGATGAAGGAAGTGTATGGTTAACCGGCATTAATCCAGGCGAGAACATGAGTGTGCATTGGGATGGTCACATACAGTGTCTCATCACATTACCGCAATCTCTTCTAGCCAACTTGATGAATAATCTGTTGTTACCTTGTCGGCGTGTTAAAGGGAATGATGGTAGTGACGCTGTAGAGACAGTTGTTACACCAGCCAACACAGGTAACGTAGCGAGGATCGGCGGCGAAAATGGCAGGTGAGTTAAGACAAACTGGATGGGTAATTCAGGTGTGGAGAATCAGGTGTGGAGAACCGTAAGCCGCGTAAGTATGTGCTGCGAGATTAGATTTATATCCTATGGATTTCAAGATGCATCGCGACGGCAAGGGAGCGAATCCCCGGGAGCATAGAGAGCTATGTGACCGGGGTGAGTGAGTGCAGCCAACAAAGAGGCAACTTGAAAGATGACGGGTATAGCCGTGATATCAACCATATTTGCGCATTCGCACTCGATTCCAGCCAAGGGTGGTGGTTCTTTCCAGAAGATTAATAAAAGTGTGGGGTGGATGAATGGAAATGTTGCCTAAAGATAAGTACAACCGCATGAGTATGACAATGAAAAAAAACGCGGCGGCTTCTGCTGTCATGTTGGCCGGTATTCTGGCTGTTCAGCAAGCTAATGCAGCTATTGCCCTCGATCGCACCCGCGCGGTGTTTAATGGGGAAGATAGATCAATGAGCCTTAGTATCAGTAACCAGAATAAAGAGTTGCCCTATCTTGCGCAGGCTTGGATTGAGGACGAGCATGGCAACAAGATTAACACTCCACTGACTGCACTACCGCCACTTCAAAGAGTAGAGCCGGGAGCCAAAAGCCAAGTGAAGTTGCAAGTCACTCAGGGCATCAACATGTTGTCTCAGGATAAAGAGACGCTGTTCTATTTCAACCTCCGGGAAATTCCGCCAAAGTCCAACAAACCCAACACATTGCAGATTGCGCTGCAAACACGTATCAAACTGTTTTATCGGCCAAAGGCTATTACTGTTGGCCGCACGGACTACGAAAATCCTTATCAGGAGAAGTTGACGATGACTCGACAAGGGGATCGCTATGTAGTGAACAATCCGACGCCATACTACGTGACCATCGCATCAGCATCGTCCAGCCTAAATGGAACAGCGGTATCCGGTTTTAATCCGATGATGATCCCACCAAAAGGCAGTGCTGTGTTGGGTGGCAGTGCGTCAGCAATGGGTAACAATCCTGTACTGATTTTCATCAATGATTTCGGTGGTCGGCCAAAATTAGTGTTTGGTTGTAGTGGTGGCACTTGTACCGTGAAAAGTAGTAAACCCGGTTGAGATGTTTGCTGAAATTGGGGTAGCTCAGTAAAGGAGGCATGTATGAACACCATCCTAAAGCCAGATCGAGATGGACTGATACCGTCCTTGTGTCGGCGTAACCGATTACATGTTCTTAAAGCGTTGTTGCTCTTGCTTTCGATAAGCTCAGTGTGTAATGCGAAGGATAAATTTGAATCCATTGTTCGTATAAAAGTTAATGTACTTAGAGAAGCTTGCGGTATCCAGCCTGGAGATGATGCAATTACCGTGGACTTCGATACAGTGTCCGGAAAACACCTTTATCAAAATGAACGTAGTCATAGTAAAACGTTTTCAATTCACCTCATAAACTGTGATGTGACAAGAGCTCGGGAGGTGAATATAAAATTTCTAGGTAAGGAAAATAATGAGCTTCCTGGGCTTTTGGCTTTTCAACCGGGAAGTCAAGCATCAGGGGCAGCGGTTGGAATAGAGTCTCTGGCTGGAGAACCTATTTCGATAAACAAGACTGTTAAAAAATACAGTTTAAATAATGGCAATGCCACGCTGGACTTTAAAGCCTATGTGCAAGGGGAGCCTTCTGCTATCAAAAATCACTCAATAGTATTTGGTAAGTTCTCGGCTATTTCGACGTTTATGTTGGACTATGAGTGAAATGGAGGGAATATGAGGGGCTTTTTCTATCTTGTTTTTTTCATGACATTGGCTGGTGTTCCATTTATAGAGGTAAATGCAGGAGCCTTTGTAACGCCAATTGACATGTACCAAGTCAATGCTGGTGGTCGAGACACACGTGTAGTTCTACAAATAGTTGACTGGACGGAAAATGATACAGACCAAAACCCATGTTACAACTCTATGCTTTGTTATGTTGGTCCAGATGTGAAATATCGCAGTGCCCCTGTAAACCCGGGGATGTATGGTAGCTGTAAGATGGAGGATCATTGTCTTGAAATCTCTCTATATAAGACTAAGAAGAAGGTAGCCGAGGAGTACAAAAAAAAATTTCCGTTGCCATATCGATCAGATTTCCTTTTGCGATCCTCTGAAGCAGATTGTGTAGGATTGTTTTATATTCGACACCAACCTACTACAGGTGATTCAGATGCACAGCAGTGGCCTGGTAGTGTTTGTGGCAAGGTGCCATCAGTCAAGCAATCTTGCAGTCTTTCTTTGCCATCTGTCATTGATCATGGCAATTTGGGGCAAGAAAATCTCAACGGGAATAAGAAAACGATAACAGGAAATGTGCAGTGCACATTGCCAGCTAACCTGACTTTATATACAAAATCCTCAACGGGTGAAAAGTTTATTTATTTAAATCCTAAAAAAACACTTTACTCCGATGTGGATATCAATGGCTCAAATGCTTGGAATGGTGTTCCAATAACGGTAAGTGGAAATAATCTCTATTCATTTTCCTTTTCATCCAGACTTCAATCATTGGGTAAAGTTGATGCAGGTGCCTATTCAGGAGATGTTATTGTGATTATGGCTTTTAATTAGTTTTGATACTAATGATGCTGGGGAGTAATAAGGTGAATAACTTGTTTGTTCTTAAACATATATGTGTGATGTTGCAGGTTTGGAAAATAACAAGGCGCTGCATTGTACCTTATGGTTGTTATTTCTACCTACTATTAGCAGCCGCATTTCTTTTAACAGGATGTGCTCAAGAGCTCACACCAAAGAGAGTGCCGACATCAAGTAAAATAAAAGTATCGTCAACCACTAAGACATTGGTTCATTCTTCATTACCCCCTGAATCTGGAGGCGGTGATTGTCGTTTTACCGGAAATGTGCAGCCCTCTGCTGACAGCAATTCCGGTAAATTGGCACAATGTACTCGCGAGTTGGAGGCATTGAAGCAGTTCAGCGGCACTAAATACACACGCTACAAAGCCGAATTTGATCGCATTGCCCGTACGGGTAGTCAATATTTGGCGGTGGCTAACGGGATCAGTGAGGATATCAATGACTTAGTACGTCCTAAGTATCAGTATGCTCTTACCAGTTTGTGTTATCGTATAAAAAACGACTTATCATTGGCATTAATTAATCAGGTAGATGCACAATGAGCTGTATACGAATGCATCTTCATCGCTGTGCCTGGTTATTAATTGGTTTTTTGGGAACGGTTGATATTGTAAGTGCAGCAGAAAGTGGAAACTATACACCTCCTGGCGGTACGCCCTCGGTGGATAGCTTGATGGAAAGCGCCAGTAATTCTGATTATGGTCTGAGTACCCTAATGGCGCAACAGTCCAAATCTGGTGAGTCATCTTCAAACAGAAGTGCATCAAAGCATGCGGTTGGAACATCCATTCTTGTTGGTATGGGGGCCTCGTCCGGTGGTAGCGAAGCAGCAGCCCGTAAAGTATTGCGTGCAGAGAATCGTAAGCTTAAGAGACAACTTACCGATAGTATCGCCGAGTTGAAGTCTTCCCAGACTGAACTAGAGAAGAGCCGTAAGCAGCTATCTGACCACCAATCAGTCAGGATAGAAGTGCAGAAGCAAAAGGATACATTACAAAAACAGTTAAGTGACCATCAGACCCTACTGACAGCTACGCAGCATCAGTTCAAAGAAGCACAAACGCAGTTAGAGGCCGTGCGTAAACAGTTCAGAGAAGCTGACATTGTTCGAGAGCAGTTAGAGACGGCATTGGTTTCTACTCGTTATCAACTAGTGCAAGCCAATGATCGAGCGGTAAAAGCCAGTAAATCCGTGAGTGTACCGCTCGATAGCGATAACCGTAAGCGTGACTATGTCGTGGGCCAAGCGATGGCCTCGGGGCTAAAAGAGACACTGGCGAGTTATGCAGAAAGTGGGTTATCTCTGGATCCTGTTCGAGTGACTGCCGGATTAACTGATGGATTACGCAATCGCATGCAGCTTAAACGCAGTGATATGGATAAATATTACCTGACCTTTGCGGAGCAATTACAAAAACAGGTAAATGCCAAGGTTAAGATGGGAGAAGCACTGATTGCGAAGAAAACTGCCGGACGCAAGCCAGCAAAGAAAGTCAATGGCTTGGTGTACTTTGTGGTCAAGAAAGGTCACCCTATTAAGGATCAGGATGCACCGGTTTCACTAGCTTTGTCTGAGCAGATTGTTGATGGTGCCACTTTAAGCGCTATTCCGACACTGACACTTACCGCTGACGATGATATACCCGCCGTAGTGCGTGAGGCGCTTCCATTGTTGGGTGAAGAGGCCGAAGTTGATGCCTATGCTTTAGCTAAGGTCGTGTATGGCAACTTACCGATGCCGAAAGGGGTAACCCCGTTTACGGTCTTGGTCTATCACCTGAAAGGGATTAAACCCCAGTAAAAATAAACCATTTTGACATCCTTATGCCTTGGATTTACCCAGGGCATCATCAATCTCATATTCACCTGATTTACCCTCATAATAATGATAGATTTATCAGGCACAACAAAATCATTATTATTTAACCAGAGGTTAGATAATTAATAAAAACATTCCCCTCTTCTACATTACAATATACCCGTTATCTTTCAATCTGCCTCTTTTACACATTATCAATCAGTGAAGAGAATAACTCCGTTTCATTTATCAATTCATAATTGATAATTGGACTCCATAAGATACCAAAATCAATCTCCATATCGGTTTTTAACACTTCTAATAAATCCAAATATTGTGATGGAATTGAGCGAATAACTTTTTCCGGAATTAATGAAAAACCATTACGTTTAATTATTAGTTCAATCATTACCATAATATCATTCGTTTTTAACATTAAATTCATACTATTATCATAAATAGAAAATGCGTTAATACCATCAATAAAATCAATTGGGATATCATTCTCATCCATGTCAATAAGCTGATACAACGATGCCATTTCAGCACTTAATTCTGTAAAATGCCGAAACCAATCACTCCCTTTTTTAAAAAGGTAAACGAGTTTTTCAGTAAAAATCTTTCTAGGCATAAGTGATGAAGTCAATGGTAGAGGAACAATGGCGATATGTAATAAACCAGAGTTTAATAGATTCATTTGCTGCTCAAATGTCAGACCAGTAATTAGCACAAGCACGGCTTTTTCCTTCCTACCTAGAAAAATCCGCTCTTCCATTTTTCCAGAATCATAAATAGGAAAACAAGAGCTAACATAAAGGTAATGTGGCGCATCATCTTGCAAATCATGATTAACCTGAATCTGAAATTGCTCAAAATGACCCAGTAATTTCTGAGCATTCTCAAAGGTTTTTTGTCCAAAATCAGTCAATCTGGTACCACCAGGTCCTCTGGAAAACAAAAGAGCCCCAAATTCCGCTTCCAGTGCATTAACTTTCTTAGTCAGTGCAGGTTGAGAAATATGTAGTATTTGAGAAGCCTTATGATAATTAAGTGTTTCAGCTAACACGATAAAAGCTTTGAGATTGCGTATATCCATATCTCCACCATTCAGGTTTATCTTTCATACTTTCTTACGTTATTATTTCAATAATGAACTAAATTATTTAGACTTAACTGAAATTAATTAAATAGAGATTAAACAACAATTATAAGATGATCAATTAATTTATTATAAAAATGTTGTCAATATAAATATAGATTTTATTAATACCATAATTCCTTCTTACCCTCTAAGATAAATGGGTAAGTAATTCACTTAAATTAAATTCGTTAGAAGATAAGAAATTTCCCGATTTTTAACTGTTTTCCCTATAGTAATTCCTATGCACCTAATGACATGTATTTCCTACTATATAGGATAGCGAAATATAGCAGGTAAGCATCATTCTGAAAATATAACTATTAATTCTCATTTTTAAATAAAACCTCTCCTCCATCCACCAATAAGACTAATATCAATCACATAGTTTAATATCTTTTACATAGGTATTAGGCGACGTCAAAGAGATTCTTGGACATACCAAATAGTTATCACTCTTTAATTTATAATTCACATACAAAGATGTAGGAAAACTTAAAAAAAGTGAAATAATGGCTATCGAACCAAAATATTTATTAAAACTATCATGATACTTAGGATAATGACCAGTTATACTGACAAAAAGAATAAAGAATAAAGAATAAAAAACCAAAGGAGAAAAAAAGAATATAATAATAACACTACTTGAGAATGTTATTTTCTTATCCATTTTAACTAAAGAGATTAAATTTTCTCCTGTCAAAAAGAAACCAAATGACGTCAAAATAAAAATAGCAAGAGCGCCGATGATATATATAATCTTTTTTTATCTCCCATACTGCCCCCAATTATGAAGAAATTGATTGAAATCAAATAAAACAATATCAATCACATAGCTTAATATCTTTTACATAAGTATTCGGCGACGACCAAGAGATTCTTGGGCATACCAAATAGCCATCACTTTTTAACTTATAGTTCACATATAAAGACGTAGGAAAACTTAAAACAATTGAAACAATAGCTATCATTCCCAAATACTTATTAAAATTATCATGATTTTTTGGATAACAGCCAACCACATTAACAAAGATAATAAAAACTATATAATATAAAACCAAAGGAAAAGAAAAAAATGTCATAAAAACACTGCTTGAGAATGTTATTTTCTCATCCATTAAAACCAATGAAAGCAAATATTCACTTACTATAAACATAGAAAATGACATTAAAGCCAATATAAAAATTGCGCAAATAATACGTATTATTTTTCTTTTTTTATCCACAACCATATCACTCATATCAATCACATAGCTTAATATCTTTTACATAGGTATTAGGCGACATCCAAGATATTCTTGGACATACCAAATAGTTATCACTTTTCAATTTATAACCCACATATAAAGATGTAGGAAAACTCAAAACAATTGAAACAATAGCTATCGAACAAAAATATTTATTAAAGCTATCATGATGTTTAGGATAACGACCAGTTATATTAATAATAATAACTAGAATAATATAATATGAAACAAATGGAAAAGAAAAAAATGTCATAAAAACACTGCTTGAGAATGTTATTTTCTCATCCATTAAAATTAATGAAAGTAAATATTCACTTACTATAAACATAGAAAATGACATCAAAGCCAATGAAAAAACTGCGCAAATAATGTGTGTTATTTTTCTTTTACTATCCATAACCATATCAATCACACAGTTTAATATCTTTCACATAAGTATTCGGCGACGTCCAAGATATCCTTGGACATACTAAATAGCCATCATTTTTTAACTTATAATTCACATACAAAGATGTAGGAAAACCTAAAAAAAATGAAATAATAGCTATCGTCCCAAAATATTTGTTAAAACTATCATGGTATTTAGGATAACGTCCAGTTATATTAACAAAAATAACAAAAATAACATAATAAAAAACCAACGGAGAAGAAAAAAATATCATAAAAACACCACCTGAGAATATTATTTTTTCATCCATTTTAATTAAAGAATTTAAATTTTCCCCCGTCAAAAAGAAAGTGAATGACGTTAGAATGAAAATAAAAAGAGCACAGATGATATGTATAACCTTTCTTTTATTTCCCATAATTCCCCCAGTTATTAAGGAATTGATTTAAATCAAATAAAACAATATCAATCACATAGCTTAATATCTTTTACATAAGTATTCGGCGACGACCAAGAGATTCTTGGACATACTAAATAGTTATCACTTTTCAGTTTATAGTCCACATAGAAGTAGACGGGAAAACTCAAAAAAACCGAAGAAATCGCTATCACAAATAAATATTTTGCACAGGTGTCATAGTGTTTTGGATAACGCTTTGCTAAAGAAAGATAAACAGCCGAAACCACAAAATAAAAAACAAAAGGAAATGAAAAAAAATATCATAACATTACCTGAAAATGTTATTTTTTCATCCATTAAAATCAACGAAAGCAAATATTCACTTACTATATACATAGAAAACGACATCAAAGACAATATGAAAATCGCGCAAATAATGTGTATTATTTTTCTTTTACTATCCACAACCATATCACTCATATCAATCACATAACTTCATATCTTTCACATAAGTATTCGGCACCATCAAAGAGATTCTTGGACATACCAAATAATCATCACTTTTTAACTTATAATGCACATATAAAGATATGGGAAAACTTAAAAAAAATGAAGTAATAGCTATCGTCCCAAAACAGTTAACAAAACCATCATGATGCTTTGGAGAACGACCAGTTATATTGACAAAAATAACTGCAATCATATAATAAAAAATCAAAGGAGAAGAAAAAAATATTATAACAACACGACCTGAGAATGTTATTTTCTCATCCATTTTAATTAAAGAATTTAAATTTTCCCCCGTCAAAAAGAAAGTGAATGACGTTAGAATGAAAATAAAAATAGCGCAGATGATATGTATAACCTTTCTTTTATTTCCCATAATTCCCCCAGTTATTAAGGAATTGATTGAAGTCAAAAACAACAATATCAATCACATAGCTTCATATCTTTTACATAGGTATTAGGAGACTTCCAAGAGATTCTTGGACATACCAAATAGTTATCACTCTTTAATTTATAATTCACATACAAATATGTAGGGAAACTTAAAAAAAGTGAAATAATGGCTATCGAACCAAAATATTTATTAAAACTATCATGATACTTAGGATAATGACCAGTTATACTGACAAAAATAATAAAAAATAAAGAATAAAAAACCAAAGGAGAAAAGAAGAATATAATAATAACACTACTTGAGAATGTTATTTTCTCATCCATTTTAACTAAAGAGACTAAATTTTCTCCTGTCAAAAAGAAAGCGAATGACATCAAAATAAAAATAGCAAGAGCGCCAATGATATATATAATCTTTTTTTTATCTCCCATAATTTCCCCAGTTCTTAAGGAATTGATTGAAGTCAAAAACAACAATATCAATCACATAGCTTCATATCTTTCACATAAGTATTAGGAGACATCCAAGAGATTCTTGGACATACCAAATAGCCATCACTTCTTAACTTATAATTCACATACAAAGATGTAGGAAAACTTAAAACAATTGCAACAATAGCTATCGAACAAAAATATTTAACAAAATTATCATGATACTTTGGATAATGTCCAGTCACAGTAACAAAAACAATAAAAAATGTAGCATAAGAGATCAAAGGAAAAGAAAAAAATATTATAACAACACCACCTGAGAATATTATTTTTTCATCCATTTTAATTAAAGAATTTAAATTTCCCCCTGTCAAAAAAAAAGTGAATGACGTTAGAATGAAAATAAAAAGAGCGCAGATGATATGTATAGCCTTTTTTTTACTTCCCATAACCCCCCCAGTTATTAAGAAATTGATTGAAATTAGCTTCTGGAATTCTTGGTTTCCTCTCCATTTCTTTTCTAATTAAATTAATAACAGTTTCACTAATTTTAAATCTTTTATCTATAGCATCAAGTGCATATGTCATTACAAAACCTACGATAAACACAACACCAGCTACAAAAATTATGCTAGCACCAGCAATAGATGTAGCCATCATTACAGACCCAATAGCCCAAGAAACAAAAGCTGCTACTACTGCCTTAGCCAGATCCACAGCAATATTACCTAGAAAATCAGCCAGTGTGTATTCATCCTTAAATATAAGCTCAACCGTTCGATAAGCCGCGGAAAAGAATATACTGAACTTCATTCCCTTAACTATGCCACTATTCAGTCCTTGTTGCCCAATCCCCATAGATATCATCTTCATATTAGCAGCTTTATATCTTGAAGCCGTGATGATCTTTCTAACTCCCGCATAACCTGATATTTTAATGTATCTGTTTCCATCTTTACCCATATACTCTGTGGCTTTAATTCCTAATTTCTTAAACTCCCCAATAACATTAAAAAGATCAAGAGAATCATGTATGTTACCTGCATAGGGTGATATGGGATCGGTAATCTCAAATATTTTCTTTATAAATGGACTTTTGGGTTTTGGCGAGTCAATATCTTCTAGCACATCTTTCGCTTCATCTAACGATAGCAGCGCAATATAGGTTGTATTCTCTCTTAACTGCTTTTCGAGACCAATGGCATCAAAGAATTCATGCTGAGGTTTTAATTGGTTAGCTCCAACATGACCTCTCAGGAAATCCCCCATATAGCCCTCCAGCGAGGGGTTGTATTTTTTATATGTCATCGTGAAACCCTTTCCACATTTCTTAAAACCAATAATTATCACATTAGTGTCTAACCGCCGGAGTTTCTAATTTGAGAGAAAGAACACGGCCATCTGAAATCTTCATGTCGATCGCACAGGCTTGAGTTGACAACAATAACTCAAAACACTGCATCATCATCATTGCCAATTTTTCTTCTGGAATTAATGGGCTATTCACTAATACGTCAGTGAGCTGTTGTAATAACTGTTGCCTATCTCTATCGTTCATACGGCTAACCCCATTAGCAATTAAGAATTCGAAGATAGCACTATATTACATAAAAAATAGTCATGTCGACTATATAATAGCAAAATGTTAAACAAACGCAGAACGCCTACAGTTAAGTTACTGTATAGTAATACAAAATAATGCCTGATGTTTAAGGATAAAAGTAATAAATACATTATTGAGCAAAAAATTCCAAACTCTATTAAATACTGTTTCTATCCTTTAAGAAAGAAATTCAATATTGAACTGTTAATTTTTTTATATTTTGGTGTTAAGGTCGTACTTTCACCGCCTAGACATACAGTCTTAGGTAATTTAAATAAAGAGTTTGTCTGGTAATTACTTATGTCACATATAATTTATTTATCTTTAGATGGTAAGAAACAAGGTTTAATTTCTGCCGGTTGTTCAACGCTAGACTCAATAGGAAACCGATACCAACAGGGGCACGAAGATCAAATACAGGTATTGCATTTGAATCACACGATAACTCGCCAAAAGAATGTCGATCATCACCCGGTACAATTTATCAAGCCAATCGATAAATCATCGCCGCTGTTAGCATCCGCAATATCTTCAAATGAACTAGTGAATGCGATTTTCTTCTTTTACAGAACAAATTTCGCTGGGCAGTTAGAACTTTTCTATGAGGTCAAATTAACAGAAGCGAGTGTTGTTGACATTTCTTGCGTCTACCCGCATTCAATAAATGATAATGAAATGATGCCGTACGAAAAAGTCTTTCTCAAATATAGATCCATATCCTGGAATCACATAACCGCCGGCACATCTGCCTATAGTATATGGGATGATAGAATTTATTAATAAGCCAGCTTTAACTGATTGAATCACTATTATGAATATAAAGATTCTTAATCCTCAACACATTTTAAATAATTAACACCGTGATAATAATCACATTTTAAGAATAAATGATTTTTTATACCCTATGGATTTCAAGATGCATCGCGGCGGCAAGGGAGTGAATCCCCGGGAGCATAGATAACGATGTGACCGGGGTGAGCGAGTGCAGCCAACAAAGAGGCAACTTGAAGGATAACGGGTATATCATCAATTCCAGAATATTCCCTTAGGAAAACAATATGAAAATCAATCTCAACAATATGGTTACCGAAAGTCGTAATCCAGCCAGTGCCAACATTGATACTTTGCCAACCCTTGAAATGTTAAAACTAATTAATGACGAAGATAAAAAAGTCGCATTGGCTGTAGAACAAACTTTGCCAAAAATCGCTGAAACAGTAGACAAAATTGCCGAAGCATTTCGTCAAGGAGGTCGTTTAATTTATATCGGTGCCGGTACATCGGGCCGATTAGGGATTTTGGATGCCAGTGAGTGTCCTCCCACTTATGGTACCAAACCGGAACAAGTGGTTGGATTAATTGCCGGCGGGCATCAAGCCATTCTACATGCGGTTGAGAATGCAGAAGATAACCAACAACTAGGCGCAAATGATCTTCAAGCGCTACACTTTAACTCAAAAGATGTATTGGTTGGCATTGCCGCCAGTGGTCGTACACCTTATGTCTTGGGTGCCATGATGTATGCGAAATCCGTTGGTGCGACCGTTGCCTGTATTAGCTGCAACCCGGAAAGCCCGATGACACAAGCCGCCGATATTGCTATTGCACCGATAGTTGGGCCAGAAATTGTCACAGGTTCATCACGTATGAAAGCCGGTACAGCACAAAAGCTCATTCTGAATATGCTGACCACCGGTGCCATGATCCGTACAGGTAAAGTTTATAGCAACCTGATGGTGGACGTAGAAGCGACCAATGCCAAGCTGGTTGAAAGGCAGAAAAATATCGTTATCGCCGCCACCGAATGTAATCGTGAACAAGCTGAGCAGGCACTGGCTGAATGTGATGGACATTGTAAAACCGCCATTGTGATGATTCTGGCTGGCATCAATGCTCAACAAGCAAAGACTTTACTGAAAAAGCATCACGGTTTTATTCGACCGACGATCTCAGCCGTTCGGTAATGACTTCCTCTGCTGAGAAGGAGTAAGAAGATGGCGAAAATTAACCAGTCAGTCATTGCCCAGATCCTTAAAGCTATCGGCAATGCAAATAATGTGGCGCAATGTGGCAACTGCATGACTCGCCTGCGACTAACACTGCGTAACAGTACTCAGGTGGATAAAGTGGCGTTAAAACAGATCCCCAATGTGTTAGGTATTATTGAGAGCGACGATCAGTTTCAAATTGTGCTTGGGCCAGGAAAAGCCCAAGCGGCGGCTGAGATAATGAATGAATTGCTAAATTCTTCTACTCCTACAGCACAATCGAAACCAAGCGACACCCATTTAGCCAATATTGCTTCTGCTAATAAAAAGCAACTTAAAGAGAAACAAGTCAGTGCGGTACACAAATTCCTGACCAAATTCGCTACCATTTTTACCCCACTGATCCCCGGTTTTATTGCCGTTGGTCTGCTTCTCGGCTTTGCTACTTTACTTGAACAGATAACTATTCAGGGCGTTGAACACCCTAATACCATTTTGGTTGAAATCATCGGCTATATGAAAGTTTTCAGTAAAGGTATGTTCAGTTTTCTGAGTATTCTGATCGGTTATAACGCGCAAAAAGCATTTGGTGGTTCGGGAATAAACGGTGCCATTATTGCTTCGCTGTTTGTACTCAGTTATAACCCGGATGCCACCAGCGGTTTTTATTCCGGTATTTCTACTTTCTTTGGTTATAGCATCGATCCACGCGGCAATATTATCGGCGTTCTTATTGCCGCTATTCTGGGAGCATGGGTAGAACGACAAGTTCGTAAGATCATTCCAGACAATCTGGATATGATCCTCACTTCGGCTATTACTCTGCTAATCATGGGAGCCATTGCCTTTATCTTTATCATGCCGCTGGGGAGTTATCTATTTAGCGGCATGTCATGGTTATTCCTTCACCTTAACGGCAATCCTTTTGGCACGGCGATATTGGCTGGGCTATTTTTACTCGCTGTTATGTTTGGTATTCATCAAGGGTTTGTTCCCGTCTATTTCGCACTCATGGAGGCTCAAGGCTTTAATTCTCTGTTCCCAATTCTTGCAATGGCAGGCGGCGGGCAGGTTGGTGCAGCGCTGGCACTGTATGTCAAAGCGAAAAAAGACTCGCTGCTGCGCACGCAGATAAAAGGCGCGATTATTCCAGGCTTGCTCGGCATCGGTGAACCGTTGATTTACGGAGTCACACTTCCACGGATTAAACCCTTTATCACCGCCTGTTTAGGCGGTGCCGCCGGTGGTTTCTTTATCGGTTTAATAGCTTATTTAGGATTACCTGTTGGGTTGAATACGGTTTTTGGTCCATCCGGATTAGTAGCACTGCCACTGATGACCTCAAACAGCGGTATTTTTGCCGGAATGGCAGTGTACGCCGCCGGGCTAGTGGTGGCTTATATCAGCGGTTTTGTACTGACTCTGATCTTCGGGAATAAAAAAATAGAGGTGCTTAAAGCCGATGTCCAAAGCCAAAAAGAATGAATAAATATTCTTTATAACCAAAATACAATTTACCGATGAATTACCCAATCCAGATTAATGGCACACAAGTTGCCGTTAATACGCCCATCATGATGTTGAAAATAAACCAAGCATTGCGACTACGGAGTAACGTCCCTATCAACGAACCAAAGCCCGCCCACACCATGCCGCACAAGAAATTAATAAACATCACTGCAATACTGATCACGATGATGGAATAGAGATAGTGATCACCGGCAATACTGTAGCTGCCAACCGCACCCAACCCCATCAGCCAAGCTTTGGGATTCAAAAACTGCAATAACCAACCTTGATACCACCGCACCGGCTTGATAACAGCGCTATCTTTGGTATCCAGACGTCGGTAACTGGCTGTTGCTGTTTTCCATGCCAGCCACAGCAAATAGAGGCTACCTGCAATTTTCATCACCGTGTGAATAGCAGGATAGACCAACAACAATGCGGCTATTCCGAAAGCCGCCAGATATAAAATCGTCTGCATGCCCAGAACAACGCCAAAGAGTAACCCCAAAGAGCGGATAAAGCCGAAGTTAGCGCCTGATGAAGTCAACAACATGTTGTTTGGACCCGGTGTAATGGAAGAAATAAATAAAAAAGTTGTTAATGAAAAAATTAGGCTTGCTGTCATGAAGAGTTACCTTTCATCCTGAACAATGGCGTTTCCCTTTCACAGAAAATATCAGTATGTTATTCACCATACAAGATAACTAATCAATTTAACTCGAAACCATTATGACCGATATCTTTCGTCCTCTAACCGGAGCCAGTAATCCGCATTTGCAGACACTCCTCCCGCGTCTGGTGCGGCGGTATCCTGAACTGCAACCCTATTGGCAACGACTTGATTTACCAGATAACGATTTTGTTGATCTGGCGTGGAGTGAAGATCCCGCCACCGCAGCACACAAGCCACGATTGATCCTATTTCATGGTCTGGAAGGCAGTTTTCACAGCCCTTATGCCCACGGTTTGCTTCATATCTGTCAGAAGAAAGGTTGGCTTGGTGTTGTCATGCATTTCCGCGGATGCAGTGGTGAACCAAACCGCCAAAAACGTCTCTATCATTCTGGCGAAACAAGCGATGCCCGTTATTTTCTAAGCTGGTTAAAACAGACTTACGGTGATGTCCCCACCTCAGCCGTAGGTTATTCAGTCGGCGGTAATATGCTGGCCTGCTATCTGGCAGAAGAAAAAATAGATGCTCAGATCAATGCTGCCGTTATTGTTTCCGCGCCTCTGATGCTGGCAGCCTGCTCCCTGCGGATAGAGAAAGGATTTTCTCATGTCTATGAACGCTATTTACTCAATAGCCTGAAACGTAATGCCACCCGCAAATTGTTACGCTACCCCGGTTCACTCCCCATCAATCTGTCTCAAGTAAAAGGATTGAAACATATTCGGGAATTTGATGAAATTGTGACCGCGAAAATCCACGGCTTTAAAAATGCAGCGGACTATTACCACCAGTGCAGTGCTCTGCCGCGTCTGCCTGATATTACTGTGCCACTGCTGATTATTCATGCTAAAGACGATCCTTTTATGGCACCGGAAGTCATCCCTGATCTCAAAATGTTACCCAAAAATATTGAATATCAAATGACAGAATATGGTGGACATGTCGGCTTTGTCAGTGGCTCATTGAAGAAGCCACAAATGTGGCTGGAACAACGCATCCCAAATTGGCTGTCATCTTATCTGGAGCAACCATAATGATTATCCCGTGGCAACAACTGGAACCCGAAACTCTGCTAAATTTGATAGAGAGCTTTGTCTTGCGGGAAGGCACTGACTATGGCGAAGATGAAAAATCGCTGGAGCAGAAAGTCGCTAATATACGCCATCAGTTGGAACGGGGGGATGTTATGCTGGTGTGGTCTGAACTGCATGAGAGCGTCAATATTGTGCCAAAAGAAATGTTCCATTCTTAACATTATGGAGTTTACTGAATGTCTGTCAAACATCCGATTATTGCAATTACCGGCTCCAGCGGTGCCGGAACCACCACCACCAGTTTAGCTTTCCGTAAGATTTTCCAGCAACTTAACATCAGTGCAGCGCAGATAGAAGGAGATAGTTTCCACCGCTACACCCGCCCTGAAATGGATGCCGCAATCCGTAAAGCCAAAGAACAAGGCAGGCATATCAGTTATTTTGGGCCAGAAGCCAATGATTTTGGCATGCTGGAAAAAACCATGATTGATTATGGTGAAACCGGTGAAGGCCGCCGTCGGAAATATCTTCATACCTATGACGATGCCGTCCCTTACAACCAGCTTCCCGGTACATTTACGCCATGGGAATCTTTACCCAAGCAGACCGATGTACTGTTTTATGAAGGTCTACACGGTGGTGTTGTCACACCACAACATAATGTTGCCAGTCATGTTGATCTGCTCGTGGGCGTCGTGCCGATTGTCAACCTTGAATGGATACAGAAACTTGTCCGCGATACCGGAGAACGAGGACACTCTCAGGAAGCTGTGATGGATTCCGTCGTGCGTTCTATGGATGATTATATTAACTACATTACGCCACAATTCTCGCGAACACATATCAACTTCCAACGTGTCCCTACCGTTGATACATCCAATCCATTCTCAGCCAAAGCCATTCCATCACTGGATGAAAGTTTTATTGTCATCCGCTTCCGTGATCTGACTCAAATTGATTTCCCATACTTGTTAGCAATGTTACAAGGCTCATTCGTTTCAAGCATTAATACCATCGTGGTCCCCGGTGGAAAAATGGGCCTAGCAATGGAATTAATTATGACACCCTTGGTGCAGCGATTACTGGAAGGGGAAAAGATTTGTTAATCAGCGCCTGAGGTCAATTTAGCAAATCCGGCACTTAAAATTTGCATCTTATATTATTCAGTTAAAAAAACAGGTAACTGAAATATTAGTTACCTGATGTTATTTTTTGATCACGAAATAATATCTTAATCTATATCTTTAACTTCAAAACTGTGGGTAATTTCAACTGATTTCCCCAACATCAATGCAACAGAGCAATATTTTTCTGCTGAAAGCATGACGGCACGTTCAACCGCTTTATCTATTAAATCTTTACCCGTAACAATAAAATGCAGATTAATATGAGTAAACAAGCGTGGCGGCTCTTCACGACGGCGGGAAGTTAATTTTACTTCACAATCTCTGATGTCATACCTGCCTTTATGCAAAATAGAAACTACATCAATCGTACTGCAACCACCGGCTGCCATTAATACCATTTCCATTGGGCTCGGTGCCTTATCACCGGCATTACCATCCATCATGATCTGATGACCGGAAGATGACTCCCCCAAAAGAGATAATCCTTCAACCCATTTTACCCGTGCTTGCATAAATACCTCTTAAGTCGTTCTTTGCATCCAAGCCTACTCTTTCAGTATTAAACTGGCAATCTAGTGAGCGGTTTATTATGCTGAAACAATACAAGACAAGACAGAAACCCTTTCCTGTGTTAAAAACAGAAGTGGGCTAAGTATAGGTAGGTTATGATCAATACTTAAGGTTCAAATTTCAGATAACCTATATAAAACCCTTATCTGTCGGTTTTTCAACAAACTAATATGTTAAGCTAGTGTCTTTATAAGCCAGCCTGACGAGAAACTTTTAGATTCTCGTGTTATTTAGGCAGCGATAACAACAGAGGATGAAACGAATGGTTCTCGGCAAGCCACAAACAGACCCCACTCTTGAATGGTTTTTGTCACACTGCCATATTCATAAATATCCATCTAAAAGTACGCTTATTCATCAAGGCGAAAAAGCAGAGACGCTTTACTACATTGTAAAAGGTTCTGTTGCAGTTTTGATTAAAGATGAAGAAGGCAAAGAGATGATCCTTTCCTATCTAAATCAGGGGGATTTCATTGGTGAACTTGGATTATTTGAAGAGGGGCAAGAGCGTACAGCTTGGGTACGGGCCAAAAGCGCCTGTGAAGTGGCTGAAATCTCCTATAAAAAATTCCGTCAACTGATTCAGGTAAACCCGGATATTTTGATGCGTTTATCTGCCCAAATGGCAAACCGTTTGCAAACAACTTCTGAGAAAGTCGGTAATCTGGCTTTCCTGGATGTTACCGGCCGAATTGCCCAAACTTTACTGAATCTGGCGAAACAACCAGATGCAATGACCCACCCAGACGGAATGCAAATCAAAATCACGCGTCAGGAAATTGGCCAGATTGTTGGCTGTTCCCGCGAAACAGTTGGTCGTATTCTGAAAATGCTAGAAGATCAAAATTTGATCTCCGCACACGGTAAAACTATTGTTGTTTACGGTACACGTTAACGCCCGATTAATCAGCGCATAATCCTGCGCTGATTTCTCTTGTATTTAATTACACCAACTGATTAATTACCTGCTCTAACCGCTCCATTCCTTGAGCAATCTCTTCTTCACTAATAATCAACGAAGGCGTGAAACGCAGTACATCGCCTCCCGCACTCAACAACATTAAGCCATTTTCAGCCGCCAGTTGCAGAATATCTTTAGCTTTTCCCTGATGTGGCGCTTTAAGTTCTGCCCCAATCAGCAGACCCTTTCCACGGATTTCACCAAATATCGAATATTTCTGATTGATATCATTCAGAAAATTCACCATTAAATTATGGCGTTTTTCAACTCCCGCCAGAACCGCTGGTGTATTAATAATATCAAAAGCAACATTTGCAACTGCACAAGCCAACGGATTACCGCCATAAGTTGTACCATGAGCTCCCGGTGTCATCACTGAAGCAATATTCGTTGTCGTCAGCATGGCGCTGATAGGGAAGCCATTTCCCAATGCTTTTGCCGTGGTAATGATGTCTGGCGTAACATCATAATGCATATAAGAAAATAGCTTACCAGTACGTCCCATCCCACTTTGCACTTCATCAAACACCAACAGCACCTGATGCTTATCACAAAGCTCACGCACCCCATGAATAAATGCCGGTGCTGCCGCCGTGACTCCCCCTTCGCCCTGAACCGGTTCTAATACAACAGCACAAGTATGGTCATCTATGACGGCCTTCACTGCATCTAAATCATTAAAAGACACATGAATAATATCCGCGGGTTTTGGTCCAAAACCATCAGCATATTTTGGCTGACCACCCACGGAGACAGTAAATAGGGTACGACCATGAAAGCCCTGATGAAATGCGATAATTTTGGTTTTATAGGGATTGTGACGCGCAATGGCATAGTGGCGAGCCAGTTTAAATGCCGCTTCATTCGCTTCCGCTCCTGAGTTGGCAAAAAACACCCGCTCAGCAAAAGTCGCATCAATCAGTTTCTGCGCCAGAATCAAAGCCGGTTCATTGGTGAAAATATTACTGATATGCCAAAGTTTTTCCCCTTGCTGCTTCAAAACATCCACTAACGCAGGATGACAATGGCCCAAAGCCACAACAGCAATCCCTCCCGCAAAATCAATATACTCTTTCCCATGCTGATCCCATACACGACTACCCTGCCCTCTCACCGGTATAAACTGCGCTGGTGAATAAATTGGCAACATAACTTGATCGTATGTGTTTCTATCTACTGCGATATGCTCCTTCATTTCCCCACCCGTTTTTTATATATACGCCATTCAGAAGTGAAAATATAATCACCGAATATGCATAAAAAATCAAAGATGGGCAAATGAAAAAGATGAATAAATGAAGAAATTATCGGTATCTGGTTAATATCTCAGAAAGTTGCTCAGTAACTGGTGACCTTGCTCACTGAGAATACTTTCAGGATGGAACTGCACCCCTTCTAGCGGTAGAGTACGATGACGAATGCCCATAATTTCATCGACATTGCCGTTATGCTGGCTCCATGCAGTGACTTCAAATGAGGCCGGTAATGTCTCTGCGGCAATCACCAATGAATGGTAACGAGTCGCGGTCAATGGCCGGTTAAGCCCTTTGAACACACCTTGCTGATTATGATGAATAGCAGAAGTTTTCCCGTGCATCACTTCTCTGGCTTTTACCACGCTGGCACCAAACGCCTGACCAATTGCCTGATGTCCAAGACAAACACCAAGAATCGGCAACTTATCCGAAAAATGAGAAATCGCAGACAGAGAAATGCCGGCTTCATTTGGGGTACAAGGGCCTGGGGAAATAACCAAATGGGTAGGCGTCAATCTCTCAATATCTTCAAGTTGCAATTCATCATTGCGCTTAACTAAAACATCTGTACCCAATTCACAAAAATATTGATATAAGTTATATGTAAAAGAATCATAGTTATCTATTATTAGTAACATAGGAGTCTATCCTACTCATTTTTTTCGCTGTATTTTGTTGCCCTGCCACTCCTGCAATTTGTTTATCCTGCACAACTGGCTCCAGGTAAAACGGCCTCGCAACAATGGGGCGGCTATCATAGCACATCAACATTTGTAGCATAGTACAACAAAATTAATGGCTGTTTTTTCTTCAATCAACTTACTCTCATAACCCTACAAAAAAACATACGCTCTATTTTGATATTCAATAAGTAAAGGTAATTGTTATGAAGACAAAACTGATTATAGCATCTCTTTTTTTACTGTCCTTCCCCACGCTGGCTGTTACCAAAGCCGCCAACATTTTCTTTCCGGAAAAAGGGGTGGTTTGTGATAAAAAAGGAAAATATTGCTCTGATCAACAAGGGCTATCACTAAAATTAACCGAAAGATATTTAGGTAAGAAAGCGGTAAAACGCCTGAAAAAAGAGATTGGTGATGGAAAAGATGTCGACTTTTCCTCTTACACTTTAAGTAACGGCGTACACTGTGAGAGTAAAGAGAAGAAATGCTACAAAGACAGATATTATCCACGAACCGAAGTAAATAAAGAATTTACCCAAAAGATGTATGAATAACGGCGAAACTGGCCTCCATTTAATGCAGGCCAGTTTGTTAATCTGATGAGAGTTAACCGGAAGACCAGAAACTGCCACAGCCAAAGTCATAGGAAAAAATTAAGGGATAATCTCCGCAGACAGAATAGCAACAGGTTTAACCGGTACATTCTGATATGGACCAACGTTTTCCGTTTTGACTTGAGAAATTTTATCCACAACATCCATACCTTTTACGACTTTACCAAATACTGCATAGCCAAAATCACGCTGACCGTGATCAAGGAAAGCATTATCCGCTACATTAATAAAAAATTGGCTAGTGGCACTGTCTTTATCAGCGGTACGTGCCATAGAGATAGTTCCGCGTAAATTACGCAGTCCATTATCTGCCTCATTTTTAATAGCAGCTTTAGTCGATTTTTGCTGCAAATCTTTGGTAAAACCACCACCTTGCACCATAAATCCAGGGATTACCCGATGGAAGATTGTATTGTTGTAATAACCCTCATTGACGTATTCAATAAAGTTTTTCGTTGTAATTGGCGCTTTCTGGTTATTTAATTCCAGTTCAATATTACCCTCCGTTGTTGTCAGCTTCACGTGGGTTTCTCCCACCGCCAAAGCCAGAGGTGCCATTGCGCTCAGAGAGCATGCAGTTACAAGTGCTACTAAAATACGTTTAAACATTCTGGGTTCCTATATTATTAAGGTCAACAACACAAACTGAATCAATTCTAATAATCTCTTCAACATCGTGCTTAATATTTACCTACATTTACGCTATCAATCGGCTGGTGCTTTGAAGAAAAATGTATCCTTTCAATAACAGGTTAAATTTTATTTCATAAACCGGAGCGTCATCAGTAACAAAATAGCAAGCTTGGTTCAACCCATCAGAAATATGTCATTATTTTTAATCCTGTCAACCAACAGTGGCTATCGGTATAATCCCCTTTGCCATATATTCAGCGCATTTCTCAGGGAGATAATCATTTTGACCATCAAAAACCACAACTATCATATGACCCGTTTTATCACGAGCGCACCTGATATTCGCCATCTGCCTCAAGATATGGGCATTGAAGTCGCGTTTGCCGGTCGCTCAAATGCAGGTAAATCTAGCGCTCTGAATGCTCTGACGAAACAGAAAAGCCTCGCCCGCACCAGTAAAACGCCAGGTCGAACTCAACTCATCAATTTATTCGAAGTAGAAGAAGGTATTCGCCTGGTTGACTTACCGGGTTATGGTTATGCCGAAGTGCCGGAAGAGATGAAACGCAAATGGCAAAAAGCACTGGGTGAATATCTGCAAAAACGTGAATGCCTGATCGGACTGGTTGTACTAATGGATATCCGTCACCCATTGAAAGATCTTGATCAGCAGATGATCCAATGGGCAGTCGCAATGCAAGTACCGGTTATGGTGTTGTTGACTAAAGCCGACAAACTGGCATCTGGTGCCCGTAAAAGTCAACTGAATAAGGTGCGTGACGCTTTGCTCGCGCTTAATGGGGATATTCAAGTAGAATATTTCTCAGTCCCGAAAAAAATCGGTATCGATAAACTACATCAGAAACTGGATATATGGTTCAGCCAGAAAGCCGTTCAAGTTGAAAACCATCGTTAATCCATCCTCTCTTTATACTTTTACGTGTTAAATTCAGTTGAAAAAAATGCCCCAGTCAAAATTGACTGGGGCAGCTAATATTCAGCTAAATCCGATTACATGAAGTAAAAGGTCTGAAAGATAGAACATCTTACCTCTGTACCCTACGCCAATAACTCTACCCTATTTTATTTATTAGAAAAAGCCTTTTTGTAATTTATTTTCAGAAATTATCTCGATTCAGCCAGGGGTTTTGCTCATTTTGACGCCATGAAATGTAGTTTAATTACATATTTATGCGATCTAGATCTAAATATGCATTACATGGACAACAAATCATTACAAGTGAATACAAAAAATTTATTTAACTAATAATATTACTTAGTGTAAATAAAATAACTGTTACACTTTCTCCCAATTGGGCATGGTTTTCCGCATAAACTCCTTGTGGACTAAGAATAAATCCGATACGACCTTAACCAGGAGAATAATAATGAACCAACATGATAATGCTTCATCAGGTATAAATCACAATAGTAACTCTCCATTAGAATGGGAAGAAAACGTCTATTGCAGCAATAACATAGCTCTCGCATCCACCATCGGAGCAACCGCTATGTTATTGCAGAATGGCAGTGTAATTACCTGGGGACTTACACATCTTGGCGGTCAAGTCCCACCTGACATTGCTGTATTACGAGATATCGTTAGCCTGAGCTCAACACAATACGCATTCGCAGCTTTACGGGCAGACCGCAGCGTGGTTGCCTGGGGAGATTCAGTTAACGGTGGACAACTTCCTCCCGACATTGCTCAACTAAAGGATATTGTTAGCCTGAGTTCAACGGCTAACGCCTTCTCAGCTCTACGAGCAAATGGTAGCGTAGTTGCTTGGGGAGATAATCGCTATGGCGGCCAAGTTACACCAGAAGTTGCCCAATTACAGGACATTGTCAGTGTAACTTCATCAGGTAATGCTTTCCTGGCTCTGCGGGCAAACCGCAGCATAGTTGCTTGGGGGCGTTTAGCTGGCGTGCTCCCACCCGAGATTACCCAACTACAGGACATCGTCAGTGTGCTTGGCAAAAACGACATGTACTCAACCTTCGCGGCCTTACGGGCAAACCGCAGTGTGGTTGCTTGGGGATATTCACTGTTTGGCGGTCAGGTTCCACCAGCAATTGCTCAATTACAAGATATCGTTAGCCTGAGTCAAACAGGTACTGCATTCGCAGCCCTACGGGCAAACCGCAGCGTGGTTGCCTGGGGAAATGCAAGCAGGAGCGGCACAGTTCCGCCTGCCATTGCCCAACTGCAAGATATTATTAATTTAATCGGTTCGGGCGGCACATTTATAGCTCTGCGGTCAAACCGTAGTATTGTCGCCTGGGGAGACACGCCAATCCCATCAGAAATTGCTGCATTAAGCGATATCGTTGACCTCATCACAACAAGTTCAGCTTTCACAGCCCTACGAACAAATCGTAGCGTGGTTACTTGGGGAACAATAGAGAGTATTGAGCAGGTCCCATATGACGCAGCCCAAGTACAGAATGTCATCAGCCTGAGTGCATCAAGTGATGCCTTTGCCGCCCTACGAGCAGACCGCAGCATAGTCGCCTGGGGAGATATATACAATGGTGGAAAAATTCCACCCGAAATTGCGAACTTAAAAGACGTTATCAGCCTGACGTCAACACCCCGTAGTTTTTCAGCCTTGCGAGCAAACGGCAAAAGAGTCGGCTGGGGAGGCGGAGATTTTGTATCGCATGGTGAATATGACTAATGCACCATTACACATGGCTTATAATCACTTAACATGTTAAACCAAAGGGAAAAAAAGCTTAACATACTGCGTTGGCATCAGGAAGAACCAATGTCCCAACGCAGTTGCTGATATTTTTTAACCTTATCATGTAAGTTCCGCAGTTTTTCGATGTTGTCAATTGACTCACTCATGCTGTTGAATCGTTACCCTGCCCACATAACATCCAACCTACACAATCAACTAATGACTTTTTCCTATTACACTTTTTTGCATTAATACATTAATATTTTTTAATTAGAGTAGTCATCTAACTTAGCCCGTATAGGGACAAGTTTTACAATACAGACTCCCTGTGGGTAAAGGTAAATCCGATATAACCTTATCAGGAAAGTAATATGAATCAATATGATAACTCATCACCGAACAAGAGTAATGATAAAAGCTCTTCTTTGGGAAGATATGCACTTGAAGATAATTGGCCAATTTATTGGAAAAAATATTCATTTAACAGCAACAACAGAGTTATTGCATCTACTCTCTCAGCAACTGCCATGCTATTGAAAAATGGCAGTGTCATCGCCTGGGGGAATACAAGGTTTGGCGGCTATGTTCCGCCTGAAATTGCTCAACTACGGGATATCGTCAGCCTGAGTTCAACAACTTATGCTTTTACAGCGCTACGAGCGGACCGTAGTGTGGTTATTTGGGGAAATATCAACCCAGTTTCACCCGAAATTACCCGACTAAAAGATATCGTCAGCCTGAGCTCAACAACTTCTTCTTTCGCAGCGCTACGGGCGAACCGTAGCGTAGTTGCCTGGGAAGATAGTTCTGGTAGTAATCTCCCATCCGAAATTGCCCAACTACAGGACATTGTTAGTCTGCGTGCAATAGGAGAGGGATTCGCAGCCTTACGGGCAGACCGTAGCATGGTTGCTTGGACCAACGGCAGAATAGTTTCACCCGAAATTGCACAACTAAAAGATATCGTCAGCTTGAGTGTAGCTAACTATACATTCGTAGTGTTGCGGGCGGACCGTAGCGTAGCTGCCTTGGGAAATATAATTCCACCCAAGATTGCTAAACTGAACGATATTGTCAGTCTGAGTACGACAAATCAAGCATTCGCGGCGCTACGGGCGGACCGTAGCGTGGTTGCCTGGGGACTTCCGGATCATAATGTCTGTATCCCACCCGATATTGCCCAACTACAGGATATTGTCAGCTTGAGTACAACAGCAGATGCATTTACAGCTTTGCGGGCGAATCGCAGCATAGTTTGCTGGGAAGATTCGGGTAAGGATAATCGAGTTCAAATTCCATACGAGATTTCTCAACTAAAAGATATCATCAGCCTAAGTTCAACAGAGGGGGCATTCGCAGCGCTGCGAGCAAACGGTAGTGTAGTCGCCTGGGGACACGGACAACATGGTGGTTATGTTCCCCCCGAGATCGCAAAATTAAAAGATATTGTCAGTCTGAATTCAACAGCGACTGCTTTTTCAGCTTTGCGGGTAGACGGCCGGAGAGTCGGCTGGGGCGGAGGAGATCTTTTAGAACATGGAGAATATAACTAGCTGGCTATTAGACATTATTTTTTCATCACAAATAAGAAAACCATTAACATCCCTAAACGAAAGCTGCACCCCAACTTAGCCCGTAAGGGTAAGCAAGTTTCACGACAACAAACTCCCTATGGGTAAAGGTAAATCCGATACGACCTTATCAGGAGAGTAATATGAATCAACCTAATGATTTCTCACCAGATATAAATACTGATGATAGTTTTATAAAACAATACTGTAAATCTGCAAGATATAGTAATGATAGTAACATTGATCATAATAATAGCTATATTGTCACCAATGAAAGAGTAACCGCCATGTTATTACAAAATGGCAGTGTAATCACTTGGGAAAGCCCCTTTTACTGGTGGGACGGTGACAATCATGGCAGCCTAATCCCCCCTGAGATTATTGCATTACGAGATATCACCAGCTTGAGTGCAACTAACCGTGCATTCGCAGCGCTACGGGCAAATCATAGCGTGGTTGCTTGGGGAGATGAGAATTATGGTGGTCAACTCCCACCCGAAATTGCCCAACTACAAGATATCGTCAACCTGAGTTCAACACGTGGAGCATTCGCAGCTCTGCGGGAAGACCGCAGTGTAGCTTCTTGGGGAGATCTTTATTTAGGAGGAAGAATGCCATCCGAAATTGCTAAATTGAAAGATATTATTAGCCTGAGTGCAACACAATTGACATTTATAGCTATACGGGAAAATGGCAAGAGAGTGGCTTGGGGAGGCGGTGACACCAGAGCACATGGTGACTATGATTAGCAGAGCTATTAAACATTGCTGTTTATGGTGAACAGTTCAAAAAAGGCTGAGCCAAATACACAGCTCAGCCATCACTGTTAATTCAAAATATCAGTGCGCCTGATCCCAATTGTCACCGATACCCACATCCACTTTCAACGGAACATCAAGCACCATACTCTTCTCCATCAATTCACGAATTTTCTGTTTTGCATATTCAAGTTCTGATTCATGAACCTCAAATACCAGCTCATCGTGAACCTGCATAATCATACGAACTTTCGGCGCTTCACTGACAATCCAATCATCCACTGCAATCATGGCTTTTTTGATGATATCCGCAGCAGTTCCCTGCATTGGTGCGTTAATAGCTTCACGCTCTGCTGCCTTACGGCGCATGGCATTGCGAGATTTGATATCTGACAGATAAAGACGACGACCATCCAGCGTTTCAACGTAACCCTGCTCTTCCGCTTGTTTACGAGTACGCTCCATATACGCCAATACCCCCGGGTAGCGCTCAAAATAGAGATCCATATAGCGCTGAGCTTCGCCGCGAGGAATACCTAACTGACGGGAAAGGCCAAATGCACTCATTCCATAGATCAAACCAAAGTTAATCGCTTTGGCACTACGGCGCTGCTCACTGGTTACCTGTTCCAGTGGCAAACCAAAGACTTCCGCCGCCGTTGCCCGGTGAATGTCTTGTCCCTCAGCAAAAGCCTTTAACAACCCTTGATCTTGAGATAAATGGGCCATAATCCGCAACTCAACCTGAGAATAGTCAGCAGCCATAATCCGGTAACTTTCAGGTGCCACAAACGCCTGACGAATGCGGCGGCCCTCTTCATTACGGACAGGAATATTTTGTAAATTAGGATCACGTGAAGAGAGACGCCCAGTTGCCGTTACCGCTTGGTGATAGGAAGTATGCACCCGTTTGGTCAGCGGATGGACCATCTGCGGTAATTTATCGGTGTAAGTGGATTTCAATTTTGCCAACCCACGATGCTCTAAGATCACTTTCGGCAATGCATGGGTATCTGCCAACTCTTCCAGTACCTCTTCATTCGTGGATGGCGCACCATTTGGCGTTTTCTTTACCACCGGCAATTTCAATTTTTCAAACAATATCGTCTGTAACTGTTTTGGCGAAGCCAGATTGAAAACTTCACCTGCTAATTCGTGCGCTTCTTTTTCCAACTCATCCAGACGGGTAGTGATCTCTTTTGAATGCTCAGCCAAAATATTGGCATCAATAAGTACACCTGTACGTTCCATGCGGGAAAGCACCATAACCAGTGGCATTTCTGTATTCAGGAATACCTTTTCTAGCGTCGGCGCTTTCTCCAATTGCGGCCACATAGCCTGATGCAGCAATAAAGTAACATCTGCATCTTCTGCGGCGTACATTGCGGCCTGTTCCACCGCGACCTGATTAAAAGTGAGCTGATTTTTACCTTTACCAGCAATCTCTTCAAAAGTCGTGGTCTTATGATTCAAATGGCGTTCAGCCAAGCTATCCATATCATGCCGACCCATGCCTGCAACGCTATTAAGTACGTAAGATTCCAGCATGGTATCGTAAGCAATGCCTTGCAGTTCAATGCCGTAACGCGCCAACACGCCACGATCAAACTTAATATTCTGACCAATTTTCAGCAGGTTACTATCTTCAAGTAGCGGTTTTAATGCAGCCAACACAACTTCTCTGTCAAGTTGTTCAGGCGCGCCCAGATAGTCATGCCCTAGAGGTAGATAAGCCGCATCGCCGGCAGAAATTGCGAATGACACCCCCACCAGATTAGCAGTCAAAGTATCAAGGCTGTCAGTTTCGGTATCAAAAGCAAAAACAGACGCTTTTTTCAGTTTCTCAATCCACTCATCAAAGCTTTGCTGATCAAGAATAGTCTGATAATTATCAGAAGAGAGTGTGGCCGCCGCAGATTTATCCTCCGTCGGAGATGATTCATCATTACCAGTGGATACCGGTTTTTTGCCTTTCTCTGCCAACCAATCGCCGTTTGCCACATCACTTAACCAACGTTTGAACTCATAACGAGAAAACAACTGGTGCAGTTTCTCCGTATCAGGCTCTTTGACTGACAAAGCAACGCAGGTTTTATCCAACTCAACATCGGTTTTAATAGTTGCCAGTTGATAGGAGAGATAAGCGACATCTTTATGCTGCACCATCTTATCCGCCAGCGTTTTCGCCCCACGGAAACTGAGCCCGGCAATTTTATCCAGATTGGCAAAGATATCATCCATGCCACCAATCCCTTGCAGTAATCCCAGTGCGGTTTTTTCTCCCACCCCAGGTACGCCAGGAATATTGTCAGAAGAGTCTCCCATTAATGCCAGAAAATCGATAATCAGCTCCGGCGGCACACCATACTTTTCAACGACGTCTTCCGGCCCCAAAATGGTGTTATTCATGGTATTGATAAGCGTGATATTCGGCGTGACCAGTTGCGCCATATCTTTATCGCCAGTGCTGATAAGTACCGCACGCCCCTCTTTTTCTGCCTGTAACGCCAAAGTCCCGATAACATCATCAGCTTCTACTCCGGGCACCACCAGCAATGGTAATCCCATAGCTTCAACCATCTGATGTAGCGGTTCTATCTGAGTACGCAGATCATCCGGCATAGGAGGACGATGAGATTTATACTCAGCGAACAATTCATCACGAAAAGTTTTGCCTTTAGCATCAAATACCACCGCTACATGGCTTGGTTTGTACTGCATTATCAAGCTGCGGAGCATATTCAATACACCATACATGGCTCCGGTCGGTTCCCCTGCGCTATTCGTCAGCGGAGGGAAAGCATGATAAGCACGATAAAGGTATGAGGAGCCATCAACCAAAATCAGGGGATTGTCTGCTATCTGAGCCATAAATCTTCTTCACTATCTGTATCTGTTACGGGTGTGATAAGGAAATAGGATGCCACAGCAAGAAGTAGGAAACGAATTTTATGTGAATTTTCTTTACTGAAACCTGATTCAGATACTCACACCCTGCTATAAATTCTGTGGATAACTTTGTGCATAGATATTACAAGTTCTATTTAGCTATATATCGTTGATAAAAAAAACTTATCAACCCTAGGTAAAAAATCAATGACTTATAATCTTAGTCATCAAACTGTCATATTGCCTTATAGATCACAGAGTTGTGGATATAACCAGAGTTTGTCTTACAAAAAAGTCTTCCTGACATGCATTGTGCCAAAGGTTCTCACTCTCGTTTCCCCCCGTTTCTGCTGACTCAACCTGAGGTTGGAAAAACGGTGTCTTATGGTTTCAGTTTCTATGCTCATTTTTATGCCCTTTATATAAGCACGTGAGTAGTGTTAAATATGAGTGAAAACGAGATTTACAGACGCATAACGCTTGCTCTTGACAAAGCGCCAAGAAACCAGTTTACGGTTGAGTTACATTTGCAAATGCTCAAGCATGCCGACGAATTAAAACACATTACAGAGAGGGAGTTTTGTGAAGGTGTAGGTTTTCGCCCGGGCTTCGGCACGAAGTCGCGGAATTTAGTAAAATGCGTAATTTGACCTCTCATCTTAAAGCTGCTGGTCTTGACACGAATCTTCTTTGAACAAAATATTTTTGGAGGAGGGTATTAATGAGTGACGACACTTTTGAATATGGCAGCCGGTGGCTCAAGACGGATTTTCATCTCCATACCCGTGCGGATAAAGAGTTCAAATACACGGGTGCAGATAACGACTACGTAAATCAATACGTACATTCGCTAAAAGATGCCGATATTGGCCTTGGTGTGATTACCAACCATAACAAGTTCGACATGTCTGAATTTAAGAGTCTGCGCAAAAGGGCTCAAAAATCTGGCATTGGTCTGCTGCCCGGTATTGAGCTCTCGGTAAAAGATGGGAACGCGGGTGTGCATACCCTAGTGGTGTTTTCCGATGAGTGGATAAGCAACAAGGAGCAAAAAAATTATATCCAGGACTTTCTCAATGTGACCTTTACCGGGAAAGCTAATTTTGAGCAGGAAAATGCGCGTTCGAATCACGATATTCTCAAAACCATTAAAATTTTGGATGGTTATCACAAAGACTACTTTTTAGTTTTTGCTCATGTGGAAGCACCCAACGGTTTATGGGGTGGTTTATTGCCGGGTCGGATAAAAGAACTTTTCGACAATGCTTTTGTTCAATGCAGAGCTTTGGCATTCCAAAAGGTTCGCACCCGAGATGAGCGCTCTAAGATCCAGCAAGCACTGGGTGACTTATATCCTGCTGAAGTGGAAGGTTGCGATGCTAAGAACCTTGCCGATATGTCGGCCAGAAAGGAAGCCAGCTATCTCAAACTCGGCGCGTTCAGCTTTGAGGCTGTAAAATTTGCCTTGCGGGATAAGACATCTCGCGTACAAGCTAAGCTACCTGACTATCACCATTCGTTTATTCGTAAAATCAGTTTTGAAGGTGTGGGCACCTTGGGTGGCACTGAAATCTGTCTATCACGGGAACTGAATACTCTGATTGGTATTCGTGGCAGTGGCAAATCTTCCGTATTGGAAGGTATTCGCTATGCCCTGAATATCCCGTTTGGCGATAAGTCCTCTGACGTTGAATACAAAGAAGGTTTAGTAAAGCACCTGCTATGTAGTGGCGGGAAGATCACTATCGACGCGATTGACCGGCGAGGCCAGCCTTACCAAATACGTCGTATATTAGGTGAACGCCCTGATGTATATGTTAACGGGCAATTACAGCCGGGTGTGTCGATTCGAGAAACCGTCCTACATCAACCCATTTACTTTGGTCAAAAAGACTTGTCGAGTACTGGCGCTGGGTTTGAAAAAGACCTCATTGAAAAGCTGGTTGGGGAAGCTTTAATTTCTGTTCGCCAAAAGATAGAGCAAGGCCGTCAGCGCGTAGTGGATGCTATTGATCAGATTAAACGTTTAACCCGTGATGCCTTGCAGAAACAAGAGTGGCTGCAAAAAAAGCAGGATGTTGAGTTTAAGTTAAGGTTTTACCAGCAACACGGCGTAGAAGCCAAACTGCAAAAGCAGATTGATTTTGATCGGGATGAGCGCAAAGCGCAGCAGATGATCCAAGGGGCGCAGCATTATCTGACCGAGCTAAATAGCTTTATTGCCAGCTTTGAAGATGAACTGAAAAACCAGATTCTGTATAAGTCAGCACAAAATCAGCCTTTTTTCGATGGCTTTTTTGCGGTCTATCAACAGTTGCTCACTGGCTTTGATGGAATTAAGCAAGTGGCTGGAAGTGACCAAGCGACAGTTCAGCAATTGCAGCAAAAGTTGGCGGGCTTTCAACAACAAAAACAAGCTCTGAAAGAAGAATTTGCGGAAATCGAGCGCAAGTTAGCCAGTGAGTTTCAACAAGCGGGTGCACAAGCAATCAGTCTGCAAGAGTTTAAGCAGCTTAAAAGTCAGCTCGATCATGCTGAGCAAATGCTGGCTGTATTGGCCAAGAGTGAGCAGCAATATACGGATTTGAATCAAGGAGTTGAACGGGAATTGGTTCAACTGAATAGTCTTTGGTTTGAAGAATACTGCGCTATTGAGCAAGTGCTAAATAAAATCAATCGAGTGAATTCGCCGTTAAAAATTGTGCCGAAATTTAAAGATAACAAAGCGGCCATGCTCAAGCATATTCAGGATTTGTACCGCGGCAGCCGTATTCGAGAAGCTACATTGCAAACAGTGGTGGATGAGTTCAGCGATTTTGGTGCGGCATGGCGAGAAAAGGATAAGTTGAAATTGCTGGTTGGTGGTTCATTCGATACCTTCTGGCAGCATTTTGAAGATAATCTAGACACTTTGCTGACTTGGCAGGTACCGAATGTTTTCACCATTGAATACCATGGTAAGGCTCTGGCTCATCATTCATTAGGACAGCGCGCATCTGCATTAATACTGTTTGTTCTAAGCCAACAAGAAAACGATGTTGTGATCATCGATCAGCCAGAAGACGACTTGGATAACCAGACGATCTATGGCGATGTTATCAAGCTCATTCGTGAGTTAAAGCCAAAAACACAGTTCGTCTTTGCCACTCATAACGCCAACATTCCAGTGTTAGGCGATGCTGAGCAAGTCATCGCCTGTGAATATCAGGATGATCATATTAATATTGTCAGTGGCAGCATTGACTGCGCGGATGTTCAGCAGCGTATAGTCGGTATTATGGAAGGTGGTGCAGAAGCCTTCGAGAAACGTAAACAGGTATATGAAGCATGGAAACCCAAGAGCTCTTAGCAATAATTGCACGTGATGAAGATAGCCGTCATCAATTTAAAGCAGACGTCAACAATGCATCTTCGTTGGGTGCCGAAATGGTAGCGTTTTCCAATGGTACTGGAGGCTTAATTCTCATTGGTGTTAACAATGGCGATGGGTCTCGATCTGGATTGACGAGAGAAGATATCGGTCGAATTAATCAAGTCATAGCGAATGCTGCTACAAATAATGTTCGCCCCCCAATAAATCCTGTTACTGAAAACATTCAACTCCCCGATGGCCTGGTCATTGCTGTACATATAGAGCAAGGCATCAGTAAACCTTATATGGATACTCAGGGCTATGTTTGGGTGAAAAATGGTTCTGATAAGCGAAGGGTGACCGCTCGCGAAGAATTGCAACGAATGTTTCAGGAGGCGGCACTGATTCATGCAGATGAGACGCCGGTAAGTGGTACGTCAGTAGCCGACATCGATCAGGAGTTCTTTGATTCGTTTTTTGAGGGGGAATACGGAGAGAGGGTTGAGGAGCAAGGTATATCTCGCTCTCAGCTTTTAGAAAATATGAATTTGGCTAAAAATGGTCAGTTGAATATTTGTGGTACTTTGTTGTTTGCATCGCGGCCTCAGATTCGTCTTCCTGTTTTTATCGTAAAGGCTGTTACCTTCCCCGGTGTGGATATTGAAGATGAGCACTATATTGATAGTCAAGATATCAATGGCAAGCTGTCGGATGTGTTCCAAAAGGTGCTGGGGTTTGTATTGGCAAATATACGACATATTCAAAATAAGCAAAGCTTTAACTCACTTGGCGAGCCTGAAATCCCGAGGATTGTTTTAGAAGAACTGATTTCCAATGCGCTTATTCATCGCGATTACTTTGTGTCAGCCCCCGTTAAAGTGCTGGTTTTTGCAGATCGAATTGAAATTATTAGCCCCGGCCACTTACCCAATAATTTAACCATTGAGAACATCAAGATGGGGAACTCTAATATTCGTAACCCAATCTTGGCTTCATTTGCTTCTAAGGTATTGCCATACAGAGGCTTGGGAAGTGGTATTAAACGTGCAATCAAAGCATATCCAGATATTGAATTGATTGATAATAGGGAGGGGAATACATTCAAAGCTATCATTAGCCGAATGTTACTCAATGAGTGACTCCAAATCACTTCACTGAATATTTTCCGCCTGTATTTTGTGACGAAAACTGGCAAAAGCAGAAATCCGGTACCTGAGCAATCAGACTGTCGCCTACTAAGAGGAATCCCCCTCCTGAGTCACGAAGTGCAAAGGTGGGGGAGAATGCCAAAGTATTACTTCTGACTTAACAAGAAGTTAACAACATCTGAATAGGGTTTCGCATAGTTATCAGCAGAAGTGGCATCAATGCCGTCATTTTTCACCATATACTTGCCGTTAACAAACATTGCCGGTACACCTCGCAATTGCAAATCCTGAGCGGCTTTTTGCTGCTTAACAACTAAGGATTTCACCACAAAACTGCTCATAGCAGCATCATAATCCTCAGCAGTCACCCCGGCTTTGATAAAAGCATTGCGAATATCATTCGGAGTCTTAATAGCCAGTGTTTTCTGAATCCCCTCAAACAGCACCGGAGTCACTTTGTCTTCAACACCCATTGCCATTGCCGCAGCCCAAGCAGTAGTCAATTCTTTACCCAGTGGCCCTAAAAAATCCACATGATAACGGACAAGTTTTGTCCCTTCCGGTAAATGCTGTTTCACCGTCTGAGGCACTTTAAAAATCTCTTCAAACTGATAACAATGGGGACAATAGAAAGAGAAGAATTCTAGCACCGGTGGTTGATCCGCTACCGGCGATTTCAATTCAACATACTGTTTTCCTTCAGTAAAATTGGCGGCAGATACGCTAAATGCCATAACCATTCCGACTAAAGCTAACCACAACTTCTTCATAACTATCTCCATGATAAACATTAATACATCGGGTTAAGCTGCAAAGGTGATTCCTGCAACAGCTTAATCTGTTCAGAAAAAAGTGACGTCTGTTTTAACCAAAAATCGGTATCTGCCATCCAAGGAAATGCTTTGGGAAAAGCAGGATCCTGCCAACGTCGAGCAACCCATGCCAAATAATAGATCATCCGCATAGCACGCAATGGTTCTATCAATGACAATTCCTTCGGATCAAAATCTGCAAATTCACTATAGGCTTCCAGCAGTGTATCTAACTGCAATAGCTGTTCCTGACGAGAGCCATGAAGCAACATCCATAAATCCTGAATTGCTGGGCCGTTACGCGCATCATCAAGGTCAACAAACCAAGCTTCGTCACGCCACAAGATATTACCCGGATGACAGTCACCATGAAGCCTCAATATTTGCCAATCATCGCGCCAATTTGATGCTACAGCATTTATCAAATCATCCAATACTGCCAAAAATTGCCTTTTCTGTCCCGCAGGGACCAACTCACATACAGCCAAATACTGTCGTGGTTGATGCAGATACTCATTTAACCCGATAGTTGGACGAGAAGTGAATTTTTGCCGACGGCCAATCTGATGAATTCTCCCTAGCAAACGCCCTACATCCTCTAACTGAAAGAGATTATCGGATTCATACTGACGCCCCCCAATGCTTGGAAAAACGGCAAAAAAGAAATCTTTAAAAGTCAGTAAAGTTTGCTTATTAAATACCAAAGGTGCCGCAACAGGTAAATCAGCCTGTTGTAACGCCAAAGCAAAATCGTGCTCTTCCTGAATCTGCTGCTGGTCCCAACGTAGTGGCCGATAAAATTTCACAACATAACGTTTACGATCTTCATCCGTAAACTGATAAACACGGTTCTCATAACTGTTTAGCTCTGTCAGCCCGGAATCGATATACAGCCCGGTCTGCACCAATGCATCCATAATCAAATCCGGCGTTAACTCCCGGAAATTAAAAGCAGACTGGTTTGTTAGCACATTCTATTCTCTTGATTAATCTGTAATAACGGCTATACAAATTAACAGGGATGACCGCCCAGAGAAAGGACTGCTCTGTCAATAAGCGTAAAGATGACCCTTTTATCAGCAAGTTATCCGGTGATCTTATTTAAAAACGCTTACTTAAGCCCACATAATCAAGCTGAAAAAAGTTATATTAACAGTAATAACTACCTCAGTTGATAACTTGAACATTATGCAACCAAAAATAAGCGGCGCGATCCTTGCTGGAGGTCGCGCCACCCGTATGGGCGGCAATGATAAAGGGTTAATTTTTTTAAATAAAAAACCACTGTACCAACATATTGCAGATAAGCTATTTCCACAAGTGGATGAATTAATTATCAACGCGAACCGCAATCTGGATATTTACCGACAAAGTGGTTATCACATTGTTCCAGATTTAACACCAGACTTCTCTGGCCCCCTTTCAGGCATGCTGACAGCCCTAAAATCAGCTAGTTACGATTGGGTTATATTTGTTCCTTGTGATGTACCAGATCTCCCTACCGATTTGGTCATTCGCTTATGGCAGGGAAAACAGCAAGCATTGGCAGCCTATGTAAATGATGGCAGCCGGGCTCACCCTACCATCGCTTTACTACACCGCAGTCTGACTTCTCAATTAGAAAATTATCTGGCTAACGGTGATCGTAAATTGATACTGTTCATGCATAAGATCAGAGCGATAGCCGTTCAATTTGATGATAATCCCATCGTCTTTACTAATCTGAATACACCGCAAGATTGCCAACATTGGGAACATATACAGGAGATCAAAAAATGAGAGCCAAACCGCTTCCGCTACTAGGTATTACAGCCTATAGCGGAACAGGAAAAACTACACTTCTCAAACAAGTGATCCCACTATTACGTCAACGGCAAGTCCGGGTTGGTCTGATAAAACACACCCATCACGATATGGATGTGGATAAACCGGGCAAAGACAGCTATGAGCTGCGCAAAGCCGGTGCAGAGCAAACTCTGGTTGCCAACCAGCAACGCTGGGCGTTAATGACAGAAACGCCAGATTTGATGAAAATAGATTTGAACTATCTTGTCAGCCGTTTTGATCCAGATTCACTGGATCTAATTCTAGTGGAAGGTTTTAAAGATGAGCCAATCAACAAGATCGCTCTATACCGCAACACTCTTAACCACCGATTAAACGATCTTCTTGATCAACATGTGATTGCTGTTGCCAGTGATGAACAATTGGAGACTATTTTGCCACAATTGAATATCAATCAACCTGAACAGGTAGCTGATTTTATTGTCGAATGGCTGAATATGGAACGTTAAGTCACTTCCGCCTGCGCCCAGAACACAGGCAGAAGACCAAAAACAACTATTGATGAGGGAATAATTGACCAGCTGTGCTTTTGTGTAAATCATAAGCAGTCCAATGTGATTCACTGGTTTTTACCTGAGCAAAAGTGAGGTCTGTTGGAGAGTATTCATCATCTAATATTAGAACATCATCATGATACTCGAAGATAAATACATAGTTTTTTCCATCCAGTTCATATTCCAACATTTGAGACAAAGCCCAACAGGTCTGATAGTCAAACCCTCGTTGAGCAATCTCACCACCTCTTTCAGACTGTGGAATACTAATCAAAGCTTCAGCTAGCCCCATAAACTTCCTTATGCTTTGCCAAATGGACATACTCAATCACAATGCTTATTAGATTGGATGTGAATTGTAGCATAATCAAAAACTGGGGTTACCTTATTCTTCTTACAACACGCGGTCAGACAAGTTTCAAATGAATTTCCCAGTCCCCGTGAACGATATTATTGTCAAATCTCAACATCACTACATTGACATAAAAGGCCAGAAATTACTCTGGCCTTACTAGGTTTTTCCAGTGGGAGAAACGTATGTAGGTAGGTTTTCTACACTACCCCCTCATAGTAACAAACTCTTCCGCCGCAGTGGGATGAATTGCAACCGTGTTATCAAAGTCTTTCTTCGTTGCTCCCATCTTCAATGCAACAGCGAAACCTTGCAGCATTTCATCCATTCCGAAGCCGATACCATGAATGCCAACAATCTTCTCTTCCGGCCCGACACATACCAATTTCATCCGGCACGGCTGGCGATGTTGAGTGACAGCGGTATACATTGCAGTAAAAGAAGATTGATAAGTTTTCACCTGTTCTTCACCAAATTGCGCTTTCGCCTGAGGTTCAGTCAGCCCCACAGTACCAATAGGCGGATGGCTGAATACGACAGTTGGAATATTGGTGTAATCCAAATGTTCCTCTGGTTTATTGTTAAACAAGCGCTCAGACAGACGACGACCTGCGGCAACCGCAACGGGAGTTAACTCCACTGCACCGGTGTTATCACCTACTGCATAAATCCCTTTCACATTTGTGTTCTGATATTCATCAACTCTGATGTAGCCTTTTTCATTCAACTCAACACCGGCTACAGACAGGTTCAGATTATCCGTTACTGGTTCGCGGCCAATAGCCCAGATAAGGGTATCAACGGTTTGTTCTTTACCATTTTGCAGTTGCAAGGTCAGGCTACCATCCGCATTTTTACTTACTGATTTTGGCACCGATTCTGTATGCAAAGTAGGTCCTTCGGTATTGATAACTTCCAAGAGTGTTTCAACAATCATCGGATCAAAAGAACGCAACGGTGCATGTTGACGCACAAATAGATGGGTTTCACTACCAAGAGCATGCAATACACCGGCAATTTCTACGGCAATATAGCCTGCGCCAACAACCGCAACCCGCTTTGGCATCTCTTCCAATGCAAAAAAACCATCAGAATCAATACCATATTCTGCCCCTGGTATATCAGGCCGCACAGGACGACCACCTGTCGCAATCAAAATATGACCTGCGGTGATTTTTTCACCATTCACTTCAACAGTATGTGCATCAACAAAACGGGCAAACCCCTGGATCACATCAACTTTATTGTTACCCAAGCCACGCCCATAAGACTGGTGGATACGATCGATATAAGCCGTGCGACTGGCAATGAGTGTCTTCCAGTTAAAGCGGTTGATTGTCGCATCAAAGCCATAATCTGGCCCATATTGGTGGATAGATTCAGCAATTTGCGCCGCATGCCACATCACTTTCTTCGGAACACAGCCCACATTGACACACGTTCCACCCAATGCCTTAGCTTCAATTAGGGCACATTTCTGCCCATACATAGCGGCACGGTTAATTGATGCTATGCCACCACTGCCACCACCAATCGCTATATAGTCGTAATGTTTGCTCATCCGGATTGTTTCCATCTAATCAATTCAAGGGGGTTAATACCCAAAGCCTATTATGGCAAAAAATATTAAGCAGTCGCGATGGTTTTGGCTCTCGCTGCCATTGTTAAAAGCTATTCTGGCACCACCCATTTAACCAAGGTGTGACCAATTCCTTCTGGCACCAGAACCTGATGTAACCACGGCAACACTGATTTCATCTGCTGTTCCAGTTTCCAAGGTGGGTTAATCACTATCATGCCAGAGGCGGTCATGCCTCGTTGATCGCTATCAGGCCGGACAGCCAACTCAATTTGTAGAATACGGCGAATGCCCGTTGCTTCCAGCTCTTTAACCAGTCGTTTAATCTGCTGGCGTAATACCACCGGATACCACAACGCATAAACACCGGTTGCAAAACGCTTATAACCTTCCTGAATTGCCTGTACAACTGCCTGATAATCCGATTTCAGTTCATAAGGAGGATCAATCAGAATGAACCCACGGCGACTCAATGGTGGCAATTGTGATTTTAATTGCTGATAACCATCTTCACGCAAAACTCTGGCGCGGTTATCGCGGGAGAATTCATTACGTAATAAAGGAAAGTCACTCGGATGCAGTTCTGTCAGATTGAACTTATCATCCTGCCGTAACAAATGGCGGGCGATTAAAGGCGATCCTGGATAGTAACGTAAGTTGCCACTCTGATTCAGTGCAGCTACTGCACTCATATAAGCGTTCAACTCCTGCGGTAAATCTTCACGCTGCCAAACGCGGCCAATCCCTTCCAAATATTCACTGGTACGTTCAGCATGTTCACTACTGAGTTGATAGCGGCCCGCACCGGCATGCGTATCCAGATAGAGAAAAGGTTTCTCTTTTTCTTTAAGAGATTCAATGATCAAGCTTTGTACAGTATGCTTGAGCACATCGGCGTGATTGCCAGCATGAAAACTGTGACGATAACTTAGCATTAATTTCAGACCCCAGAGCAGAGAATAGGTTGATTGCCAGATGGAGTACCTGACAACTAAAAACCCATCCCAGTAGATGGGACAGATGGTAAGGCCCTATTATAGCCCTATTAGCGACAAAAATGTCAGACTCCTCATCTTTCTCCTGGAGATCCCTTTAGTCATATTAATAAAAATTTAGGATAAGTGAAAAACTCTACCCAGACCAATATGATATTTAATAAGTAATACTATTTACATTTCCACTAAAAATCATAAGTAATACTTACGTAATGACAAACAACAAGAATTGTGCAATTAAAAAAACAAGACATTAAACGAACAATTAAATATACAAGATCTTATGTTGATGTTCACAAAATCACCAATCAGGAACAGAGATTGAAAAATGTTAACACTCGCTATATGGAAAAATAATTAAAAGAAAAGCCAGAAAAAATGACTTAATGTTATCGAGAACATTAAGTAATATCGTTAAATAGTACGTGTAAAAAATGAAAGGGAGAGAAAGAAAAAAAATCAAAAAAGCTGAAAGAAGTTGAAGACAGTTATTAAAAATCTTCAACTTAAAATAAAGAAAAATTAAGCTTTTCAGCCAATGAAGAGATATTTCATTGGCTGAATGATTATATTACCTATCAGGCAACAATAGGTGCACGCCAATCATCTGCGCCGGAAGTACCTGCGGTTGTATGCTCCCAATTAATCTTACGATAAGACAGAGAAACACGAACCAGCTGAGTAAATTCAGATTTTGTTGGGTCCTGACAATGAGGCATTTGGCAATCAATGTCGATAATAGTGGCATCTTCCAACTGCGTCGTGAAGAAATGCTCTTGTTTCCCTTCAACAGAAGTGCGATACCATTTCAATACTACACTCGTCAGCATTTCACCCGAAGCCAATGCGTTATAAAGCAATGGAACAGATTTATTTAATGCAACTGTAAAACGGAATGGTTTATGAGCACGCTGACCTGAAGGCTGACCTGATTGAGGATCAGTGGGTACGGTGACGACATGATCAAATGCTTGAACTAGCATTTCATCTTCGTGGCCCTGAACGTAAATATTACCCACTGATTCAGCAGTGAATGAACCCGCAGTAATATTACCCTGTGTTTTTCCGGTGATAGAAATATAACATGGAGTTGGCATTGCAAATATCCTTTATAGAGATTGTGTCAACATTAAGGTAACGCTCATATTAATTTCAATAGTGATTATTTCATCTTGGAAGAAATCACTTGCGAATACATTGAACGCTAAAATGAATAATAAATACCAACCCGCTCGTTTCAAAATAAAATCTAAATTGCAAAATTGTTAATCCATCACCAACAAATAAAAACATTATAATTAATGCCATTTTTAAAAAAAACTTTGAAATTGACTTAATTTACAGAACAATTAACTGTTAACACTCATTTAATCTAGAGATAGGATGACATATCCATATGAAATATAAAAACTTCTATAATTCCAACCTAAATTATATTTTGATCAATTAAAAATTGATAACTGGATCAAAAAATTAAACATCTCTACTTGGTTAATAACGGAAATAATATTTTCAATATGAAACTAACTCTAATATGTAAACAAAAATACATCTAGAAATACTTTGTTACAAAATGAAACAAAAAATCATTAAAATACCTTTTATAGAGTACTTTAATCAAGAAGTGGATTAAGAAAGCATCAAGTCGTAACTGATTGCCAAATCAAATAAAATCATCAAAAGGCTAAATAGAGGGGTATATCTACATATATTTTAGCTTTACAATAAAAAAACAAAATGCGACACTCCGCTTTGCAGATCGCTCTATATTGATGCTATTGTTCGATGAATCAGAACATTCTGAATGTCGTATTTATCTATATGCTCATAAAAGCCAGCTTACTACCCAATTTAATGCAGTGAATCTCCCGTTTTTTAATCTAGGGGAATTTTATGTTCTCCATCACATATAGGTAGGTATCAAGGGCAACTCTCTCATCAATATTGTTATCAGATAATTCCTAATTGCCTAATTGTATTACCCAAAGGATTTTAATATGAGTAAAAATAGTTCAGGTAGCGTAGCGCCAAAAGAAAGGATTAATATCAAATACGTTCCGAATACCGGTGATCAAGTAGCCGAGATTGAATTACCCCTTAACCTACTTATCGTTGGTGACCTCAAAGGAACAAAAGAAGATACGCCAATTGAAGAACGGCAAGCTGTTTCTGTGCACAAGAATAACTTTAATGCCGTGATGAATGAAGCCAATATCAATCTCACCTTTAGTGTCCCCAATCGCCTCAACGATAATAACGGAGATGACCTGCCAATTAACCTGGAAATAAAATCACTCAATGATTTCTCACCCGATAACGTAGCGAAGAAAGTGCCTGAATTAAATAAACTTTTAGAGCTGCGTGAGGCACTTGTCGCACTAAAAGGGCCATTAGGAAATATTCCGGCATTCCGCACCCGCTTACAAGAGTTATTGGGTGATGAGAAAGTCCGCGAACAACTTCTAAAAGAGCTTGAAATCGTCAATCAAAAGTAATTGACTGAAAAGGAGTTTTTAACATGTCCTTGCATGAAGAGAGCAGTACAACATTAACCCCAGGGTCCACTACCTCTTTGCTTGACGAGATTATGTCTCAGGCAAGAATGACGCCGGAAAATGATGGCTACCATATCGCAAAACAAGGTGTTGCCGCTTTTATCAGCAGCATTTTGGATACCGGTACTAACGAAGAACCTGTCAACAAGCTTGTCGTTGATAGAATGATTGTTGAGCTTGATAAAACACTCAGCACTCAAGTTGATGAAATTATGCATGCCAAAGAGTTCCAAGAGCTGGAATCATCATGGCGTTCACTGAAATTGCTGGTTGATCGTACCGATTTTCGTGAAAACATCAAAATCAACATCATCCATGCGACCAAAGAAGAGTTACTGGAAGATTTCGAATTTTCACCAGAAATCATCCAATCAGGCTTATACAAACATGTCTACTCAACAGGTTATGGCCAGTTTGGTGGCGAACCGGTTGCGGCGGTCATCGGTAACTATGCGTTTAGCAATAGCTCACCCGATATCAAACTGATGCAATATGTCAGCGCGGTTGGCGCAATGGCTCACGCGCCATTCCTCTCTTCCGTTGCACCTGATTTCTTTGGTATCAGTAGCTTTACCGAATTACCAGCGATTAAAGATCTGAAATCTGTCTTCGAAGGCCCGGCACACACCAAATGGCGTGCGCTGCGCGAATCGGAAGATTCACGTTATCTCGGTCTGACAACACCGCGCTTCTTGTTACGTCTACCTTACTCAACCGTCGAAAACCCAATTAAAAACTTTAACTATCAGGAAGATGTCAGCAAAGATCACGAACATTTCCTGTGGGGTAATACCGCTTATCTGCTGGCAACTTGTTTGACTGACAGCTTCGCCAAATATCGCTGGTGCCCGAATATTATCGGCCCGCAAAGCGGAGGTACTGTCAGCGATCTACCGGTTCACCTGTTCGAAGCAATGGGGCAGATCCAAGCCAAGATCCCAACCGAAGTTTTGGTTACCGATCGTCGTGAATTTGAATTGGCAGAAGAGGGTTTTATCACTCTGACAATGCGTAAGGGCAGTGATAACGCCGCATTCTTCTCTGCCAACTCAGTCCAGAAGCCAAAAGTGTTCCCGAATACCCGCGAAGGGAAAATGGCGGAAACCAACTATAAATTGGGTACTCAACTGCCCTATATGTTCATCATCAACCGCCTTGCACACTACATCAAAGTGTTACAGCGCGAGCAGATTGGTTCCTGGAAAGAGCGTCAGGATCTGGAGCGTGAACTGAACACCTGGCTGAAACAGTACATTGCTGATCAGGAAAATCCACCAACGGATGTCCGTAGCCGTCGCCCTCTGCGTTCTGCCCAAATTCAAGTTTTGGATGTGGAAGACGATCCAGGCTGGTATCAAGTGGCAATGCAAGTTCGCCCTCATTTTAAATATATGGGAGCCAGCTTTGAGTTGTCACTAGTAGGCCGTCTGGATAAGGAGTAATGGGTCATGGCTGCGCTGCACAGTTGGAATAGAGAAGGCTCTGCCAGCCTGTTCGAGCGTATTCAGGGGAAGAACTCCGGTTCTTCCCGCCAATCAAGAATGCGTGAGCTGCTCAACTCCATAAAACGGCACCTGAATCATGTTCTTAATACTCATCCGGGTGCCTGTCAGAGTGCGGCTGATCTTGGCGTCATTGATCTCAATGACGCTACAACCACGGCAACTGACTTTAAACAGAGTATTGAACAGGCAATAGAGCACTGCATCACAAATTATGAACCAAGAATATCGTCAGTCACTGTCAATGCAATCCACGATGATAGTGATCCGCTGTTGTTACGTTTTCACATCAGCGCCCAGGTATCCCTGGATGATATTCATGACGCTGTTGAATTTAATATTCAACTGGATAACAACCGGCGTTATTGCCTAGAGAGGACTCAATAAAATGTCACTTGAAAAATATTTTAGAGAGGAACTGGATTACCTTAGACAATTGGGGCGACAAGCCGCAATTGAACATCCTCACCTCGCCTCATTTTTGTCTGAACAAGGCTCTGACCCGGATGTTGAGCGTTTACTAGAAGGATTTGCCTTTCTTGCGGGTAATTTGCGGGCAAAAATTGATGATCAATTCCCTGAGCTGACTCATGGATTGTTACACATGCTATGGCCAAATTACCTGCGGCCAACGCCTAGCATGACCATTATCCAATATACACCTGATGATAGTGCCATCAAGCAAGCTACGAAAATCCAACGCGGAACTCAAATCAAAAGCCGTCCACTGCCAGATGATAACGAAAATGATGAAGATGAAGATAATTACTTAAGCAATACCAATACTCAAAAAACAGGCCAAGACAATCATCGCTGTACTTTCACTTTATGCCGTGATGTTTGGCTGTTTCCGATGTCTATCCGAGACATCTCGGTCAATAATAGTAATGAGCAGGGTGTCATCAGTCTGAATTTCACCTCAAAAACAGAACTTAACTTACAGGAGCTGCAACTTGATAAACTGCGTTTTTATCTAAGCGGCGATGATTACAGCAGTACACAACTCTATTTCTGGCTTAGTTACTACCTTGAAGATGCAAAACTTGTTGTAGGCGATACCACGATTTCATTACCGGATTTTGACTTCGTTCCAGTGGGTTTTAATCGGGAGGACGCCCTATTGCCTTACCCGAAAAATGCCTATATGGGTTATCGCGTCTTACAAGAGTACTTCTGTTTTTCTGAAGGTTTTTTGTTTTTCGATGTCACTGGCATCCCTAAATTACCGGCAGATCTTCAAGCCACAGATTTCACGCTGAATCTCTACTTCTCAGAAGCACTGCCACCAGAAATCAAAATCCGTCAGGATACTTTTCGGTTGCATTGTGTTCCGGCAATCAATCTCTTTCCAATGGATGGTGAAGTTATTCGATTGGATGGTAGCCGGGACGAATATCCATTGAGAGCGAGTTATAGCCATCCTAATCGCTACGATATTTTCTCCGTGGATAAAGTGGAAAGCTATCTGACCAATAATGACGGTACACTCGACCGCAGCAGAGGGGCTAAACGGATCTATGTGCCATTTGAAAGCTTTCATCACCAAATCGAACACGAAAGCGAACTCAACACTCGCTATTTCCGTATTAGGGTTAAAGAATCACCCTTTCGTAACGGGCTTGAACACTATATCTCTTTCGTGCGTGGCGATGCATCATTGCTGCTGGAATTGGAGCATAGTGAAAGTATCTCTATCCGACTAACTTGCACCAATCGCGAATTACCACTGCAACTCCGGGTAGGTGATATTAATTACGCTTTAGAGGGAAACCCTTCATTTGCGCCATTTCGCAACATAACCCGCCCATCCGTTCCGCTCTATCCATTGATGAGCGGCGAGTATCACTGGGCGCTTATTTCTAATATGTCGCTGAACTATATGACATTATTGAACAAAGACGCACTAAAGGAGGTATTAAGTACCTACGATCTCCCCAGCCGATATAACCGACAATCCTCACGCTCATCACAAAAACGGCTAGATGCAATTGAACGGATCGAAACGAGGCAAATAGACCGGCTATTTAAAGGTCTCGCGGTACGTGGTTCGGAATCAACATTATATATCCGGCAACAGGCTTTCTGTTCTGAAGGCGAGCTTTATATGTTCGGCACCATACTGTCACACTTCCTTGCGTTATATGCCAGCATTAACTCTTTCCACATGTTGAAGGTGATCAATCTAGATAATCAGGAATGCTATCAATGGCCGGTACAAATAGGTCAACATCCGTTGATGTAACAGATAACAACTCGTCAGCAAAACGCTCGTTGGATGTATCAAAATACGATTTTTATCAATTGGTCGAATTACTCAACCAATTGGCGGTAGCGTGGGAAAAAACGGGGCAAACTAATCGCCCTGACCGTGAAGCAATCTGTTTTACATCCAGTGCCAGCCTGGCTTTTCCAACTAGAGATATTGTCTCTGTAAAACGTACCAAACAAGGTCGTTTTCATGTAGAAGTCTCTTTCCTTGGGCTACATGGTAGCCAGTCTCCCATGCCTGGTTACTACCTTGATTCGCTAGCATGGGAAGACGCCCAGGATGAAAACCGACTGACAGACTTTCTAAATGTTTTCAATCACCGTTCAATCGTTATGCTTCATCAGATCTGGCGGAAATACCGCTATTACATCTGTTTCGACAAGAATGGACAGGATGATTTTTCTCAGCGTATGTTCTCTTTGGTAGGGCTTGGCAGTCGTGTGAACCGCACTCATTTGAAGATCAACCATAGCAAAATGCTAGCCTATGCAGGTCTGTTAGCCAACCCGGGCCGATCACCGGAAGTGATATGCAGCCTGGTTTCTCACTGCTTTGATTTGCCAGATGTTACTGTTCATGGCTGGCAATTACGGAAAGTCGCCATTCCCTCATCACAACAAAACCGTTTGGGTGAAAAGCTGACAATAGATGGTGATAAAAATACGAAAATGTCCGTATTAGGTGAAAACTTCACCATCGGATCATGGGTAAAAAACTACAATAGTAAGTTTATGTTATGCATCAACAATCTATCCCGTGAACATTTCCTGTCATTTCTTCCCGACGGCAAAAATTTCCTACCACTGGTGATGTTTATCTGTTTTGTCCTGCGTGATCAATTGGCCTGGGATCTGCGTCTTGGCTTAGCTGAAAACCAAGCAGGCGGCATGGTGCTTGGCACGAAATTAAACAATAACCTGGGGTGGACCAGCTTTCTCGGCGAGCCGGAAAAGAAACCTTTTATCACGATTTCAGTAAGTGGATAAAGACGATGGAAAAACAACAGCCAACCCTTTCATTACGAGTACTCAATAGTGACCAATTGGAAAGCGGTAAACCTGCCAGTTGCCTATTCTCCACTCAAGGTGGCACTGTCGGCAGCAGTGAAAGCCATCTTTGGTCCATTCAGGATCTGCAAGGCAATATCAATCCTTCACAGTTTACTATCCAGTGGCGTGATGGTGCATTCTGTCTGCAAATGATCGCCGGCCCTTTGTTTGTGAATCAATCACCATTGGCCTCTGGTATTAGCTTTATCCGACTGCAACAAGCGGATGAAATTACCGTTGGTAAACTGGTCATCAAAAGTTATATCAGTTTTTCCGACGCAGATCGTATTGATCCAATGACAGTATCCCCGGAATCACTGGTCTCCAGCTATAGCAATCCACTGGACGCGATGATGGAAAAAAAACCTGTCCAGGATACCGCGTTCACCGATCATGGTTCTTTAGCTCCCACGATTAAGCACGATTTCAGCCATGATCCGCTCAAGGTTCTCGATAGTGAAAATCTAACCACACTGGACCAGACCTTAGAGAGTGACGGCATCACCCAAAGCCTACAGCAGGGCCATTACCAAGCTCCATTATTCTTCTCTCCCCTCTCAGATAACAGAGGCAATGCTATGGATCGGGATTTTGTTGATTTACCGAATATCTCTTCACCTTTAAGTGAAGAGTATCAGGACATGGAACAGCAACATGTTGCTATCACACCCCTGATGCGAGGGTTGAACACACAATTGCCTTTACATAACAGCCAACAGGCCAACGACTTTCTGGAAGAAATGGGTAAAACCATGAAAGCGGCAATTGAAGGTCTACTGGTACTGCAACGTACACAGCATGGGCTGCGCGATAAACAATTGCGCCCTATTGAAGATAATCCGCTACGGCTGAACATGGATTACAACACCACTATGCAGGTGATGTTTGCGGACCAAAAAAGCCCGGTACATCTCTCTGCCCCCTCCGCTGTCGCTGAAAGCTTACATAACCTGCAATTGCACTATCAGGCTAACCGGATTGCGATCACTGCCGCCTTGAACACCATGTTGGATGCTTTCTCACCGGAACATCTACTGAGTCGTTTTGCCCAATACCGCCGCAGCAATGAAACACAGGAAAAAGATGCAACCTGGGCATGGGAAATGTACACCAGTTACTACCGCGAACTGGCTTCCAGCCGCCAACAAGGGTTCGAAAAACTGTTTGGTGAAGTCTATGAGCAAGCTTATGACCGCGCTCTGCGTCAAGGTTTAGAGGATAGCCAGTAATGAAGCGCTCCGGCGGTAATACCTCATGGTCCGGTAGTTATACCGTATGGTTTGTATTGCTGGCAGCGCTGATATTAAGCGGCTGTAGCAGTGCATGGCAAGCAACGAAGAAAGTCGGGCAGGTAGTCTGGGACCCATCAACTCCAGTTGGTCAACCCGCGAATTTACCTTCCACCGTCGCGATCACTCTGCTGGCAGAACCTGATATTAACCCCAATAAAAATGGAGAAGCCACTCCGGTTGAAATGCATCTGCTCTATCTCAGTGAAGATTCCCGTCTACTTGCCGCTGATTATGACCAACTGGCGAGTGACAAACTGGATAAAGCGCTGGGGAAAAATTATATCGACCATCAGGATTACACCTTATTGCCGGGGCAGTACAAACCACTGCCAGTCATCCCGCTGGAAAAAAATAGCCGTTACATCGGCGTTATCGTTCGCTATGCCGATATTAATCAATCCGAATGGAAAAAGGTCATCCGTGTGAAAGACACAGGACAGCAATACCACATTCTGGTGCATATCAGAGCGAACGAAGTTGAACTTAGAAAAGAGGAACAATAACTATGTCAGGTAAAAATCGGGTGATTTGGCGCGAAGGATTATTCATCAAGCCACAACACTTTCAGCAACAACAAAAACATAATGACTATCTGGCTCATAGCCGCCTGACAACCTTTATCGAACACTATTACGGTTTCAGTTCCCTGACTATCGACAAAGATCTTCTTGCTCTTGGGCGTATCAGTATTACCGAAGCCAGCGGTATTATGCCGGATGGCACCATATTCTCGATTCCCCATCAGGATGCCATTCTCCAACCGCTTAATGTGACCGATATTAACGGGCCTGGCAGCAAAAATATCTACCTGGCGCTCCCCATAACTAACGATACCTTTAATGAAATATCCCATCCTGAATCCAGGCATGCTGGGGCTGTACGTTACCGTGAACATATAAATAATATCCGTGACTTGCATACGGATGATGGTGATGTCAGCCCCGTCACTCTGGCACAACTGACACCGATTCTGAAACAGGGATCAGAAGACCTCAGTGCTTTTTCCTTGCTGCCACTATGCCGGATAAAAGAGGGGGCTAAAGGTGCAGCCCTCGCTCTTGATGAGGATTTCATCCCAACTTGTACTGCTGTCAAAGTATCCGAAAAACTGCAACGCTATATGGGTGAAATAGAAAATTCACTAACGGAACGAGCTCAAACTCTTGCGAAGCAGATTGGTTCACCTGGTCAGCAAGGCGTTGCTGATGTGTCTGAATTTATGATGCTCCAGTTACTTAACCGAGTCCATCCGTGGTTTACCCATTATTCTAAGCAAGCTCTTCTTCACCCTCAGGACTTCTTCACCCAAGTTCTCCAAACTTGGGCTGAATTGAAAACATTTACGGATAAATCCCGTTTGGTCGGCAATATACTAAATTATGATCATAACAATCTGACTGACACATTCCTGAACCTCATGCGTCACATGCGCCGCGAAATGAATGTCGTTCTGATGCCACGAGCAGTCGCCCTACCTCTACAGATTCAGGGGAATGGTTTCCGGGTAGCAACCATCCATGATCCCGATCTATTGCGCAAATCAGCTCTTATCTTGGCCGTTCGCGCACAGATTCCACAGGAGCAGTTACGCCGACAGTTCGTTCAGCAGATCAAAGTTGCGTCGCAGGAAAAAATCCGCGAAATGGTCAGCGTCCAATTACCCGGGGTCGCTATGGAGGCGCTTTCCGCCGCCCCACGCCAATTACCTTATCACGTCGGTTACACCTACTTCCGTTTTGATCAACAAGGTCCGGCATGGCAAGAGATTTTGAAAGGCAACTCCATCGCTTTCCACGTTTCAGGAGAATTCCCTGGATTGGATATGCAGCTCTGGGCAGTCAGTAACGGGATTGATTAATGAAAACTGAAACCATAAATGACAATCCTATTCCGACGCAGGGAGTCACTGATAATACTGTGCATCTTCAGTATCAGTTACCGCTACGCGGAGAAAGCCTAAACCCGATGATCGATGCCGCTACACCGCTGCTCGGCATGGTCATGCGTCTAAAAGACATGGGCGAACAACCGCTGCCGGACCAGCTTTATCAACAGGTCGTCACTGATATTCAGGCAATCGAACAACTTCTACAAACCAAAGGCTATGAGCCGGGCGCAATTATCTCTTTTCGCTATACGCTCTGTACCTTCATTGATGAAACCGCATTGGGTCATGGTTGGAATAGCAAGAATGAGTGGTTACAACAATCACTACTGGTTCGATTCCACAACGAAACTTGGGGTGGTGAAAAAGTCTTTCAATTGTTAGATCGTTTGATGGGTGAACCTCAGCGCTATCAACATCTGCTGGAGTTTATCTATCTTTGCTTCTGCCTCGGTTACCGTGGCCGTTATAAAGTTGCTTCGCAGAAAAGTGATGACTTTGAACGTTTATTCCGTCGATTACACCAACAACTGCACGCGCTGCGGGGAGAAGCTCCTTCCATCATTCTCCACAATAACGCCAATGAGCGTAATGATCGCTATCGCCTGGGTAAACGTCTGACTATTAAACATCTGTTCTGGAGCGGTATTACGCTGCTCGCTATCGTTTATGGCTTCTACGCTATCCGTCTACACAACCAAACCCAGAACATCTTACAACAACTAAATAACTTACTGAGCTAGGAAAGAAACCGATGATTCAGATTGATCTACCTACATTAGTTAATCGCTTAAATCCGATGACTCGGCACGCTCTGGAAGCGGCGGCAGCGCAATGTGTCAGCCAACAGCAACCTGAGATCACGGTTTCACAGCTATTGTTGCAAATGATCAACACCCCTCTCAGTGATGTCAGAGCGATCTTCAATCAAGCCGAAGTAGACAGCGATTTGCTGAAAGAACAACTTGATCAGATGATCCCTCACCATCAAGCAATGGTTCAGGCTTATCCTAACTTTTCTCCAATGTTAGTGGAGTGGTTACAGGATAGCTGGCTGTTAGCATCGACTGAGATGCAACATCAGGAATTACGCAGCGGCGTCATGCTGATGACCTTGCTGTTCAGCCCGCTACGTTACCTGACACCCCAATCCGCACGTCTTTTATCGGGAATAAACCGCGAATTGTTACGCCAGAATTTTACCCAATGGACCGCGGGCTCTGCTGAACAACCGGTTGTGGAAAACGATAAAAACGGACAAAACAAAGCTGCCGCCGGGAGTGATAGCTTGCTCGCCCGTTTTACTCAAAATATGACAGAACAAGCTCGTCAGGGAAAACTCGATCCTGTTCTATGCCGTGACAAAGAAATTGACCTAATGATCGATATTCTCTGCCGTCGCCGTAAAAATAACCCGATTGTGGTAGGTGAAGCGGGCGTCGGTAAAAGTGCGCTCATTGAAGGGTTGGCTCTGCGCATTATCGACAACCGAGTGCCGGAAAAACTGCATAACAGTGAATTGATGACACTGGATCTGGGGGCACTACAAGCAGGTGCGGCGGTAAAAGGTGAATTTGAAAAACGTTTCAAAGGCATTATGAATGAAATAAATCAGTCATCCGTACCGATTATTCTGTTCATCGATGAAGCTCATACCCTGATTGGCGCCGGTAATCAACAAGGCGGACTGGATATCTCCAACCTGCTAAAACCCGCTCTGGCACGGGGTGAATTGAAAACAATTGCTGCGACCACTTGGGGAGAATACAAAAAATATTTCGAAAAAGATGCGGCCCTCTCCCGCCGTTTTCAACTCATTAAAGTGGCCGAACCGACCGCGGAAGAAGCCATCATTATTATGCGTGGCCTGCGGGCAATCTATGAACACTCTCATGGCGTATTAATCGATGATGAAGCGCTAAAAGCCTCTGCGGTATTAAGCGACCGTTACCTCTCTGGACGCCAGTTGCCAGACAAAGCCATTGATGTGCTGGATACCGCCTGCGCCCGCGTGGCCATCAACTTGACGTCACCTCCGCGCCAAATTTCTGCCCTGAAAAACCAACTGCATCAGCAACAAATGGAATCAGACGTGCTGGCGAGGGAACAGCGCATGGGGCTCAACCCGCACACGGATCGACTGGATGAACTACGACAACAACAGCAGGAAACCACGGAGAAATTGGCTGCACTGGAAGCCAGTTGGCAGCAACAACAGCAATTAGTTCAGCAAATTATTGAACTACGCCGTCAGCTATTAACCGACGAAACAGAATTCACTAACGAAACAAAACAGAGCGAAACATCGGCCGAAATGACAACTGAAGAGTTGATTGCACAATTGGCTGAACTGAATGAACAGTTGGAACAATTACAGCAACAACAAACGCTCATTTCTCCTCACGTGGATAAAAACCAGATTGCAACGGTTATCGCTGAATGGACTGGCGTGCCACTTAATCGTCTGTCACAAAGTGAACTTTCCGTGGTGACAGAACTGCCCATGCACCTGGGACAAAGCATCAAGGGGCAGGATCTGGCTATTCAATGCCTGCATCAGCACTTGTTGACCGCCAGAGCTGACCTGCGCCGTCCCGGTCGTCCATTGGGCGCCTTCTTGCTGGCAGGACCCAGTGGCGTCGGTAAAACCGAAACCGTTTTACAGATTGCCGAATTGATGTTTGGCGGACGTCAATATCTGACCACGATCAACATGTCGGAGTTTCAGGAAAAACACACGGTTTCCCGCCTGATTGGTTCGCCTCCCGGCTATGTTGGCTATGGGGAAGGGGGGGTACTCACCGAAGCTATTCGCCAGAAACCTTATTCCGTCGTCCTGCTTGATGAAGTGGAAAAAGCGCATCCTGATGTCCTGAACCTGTTCTATCAGGCCTTCGATAAAGGTGAGTTGGCCGATGGGGAAGGCCGGGTGATTGACTGTAAAAATGTGGTCTTCTTTTTAACGTCCAATTTGGGCTATCAAACTATCGTCGATAATGCCGATAAACCGGCAGAGATGCATGACCGGCTTTATCCTGAACTGGCCGCTTTCTTCAAACCCGCCTTACTGGCGCGAATGGAAGTGGTGCCTTATCTGCCGTTAGGACACGACACCCTGAAAACCATTATTCAGGGCAAACTGGCGCGCCTCGATAACTTATTGCGTCAACGCTTCAATGCCGACGTCACCCTGAGTGATGAGGTGGTTGAAGAGATACTGCAACGGGCAACTCGTGCTGAAAATGGCGCCCGCATGCTGGAATCGATCATTGATGGCGCTTTGTTGCCGCCGTTATCTCTGCTGTTATTGCAAAAAATGGCGGCCGGAAAACAGATCCGCACTATCCAGCTCACCGTTAACGACCATCAGTTCAACGCGGTGGTTGAGGAGATACCATGAAACAACGGCTGAAAAGCGCATTAGCGTTACTGGAAAATGACTCTGTCGAGCAACTGGTTCATCACTTTCTTGAGGTGAATCACCAACGCCAGCGTTTTGATGCCTTGCTGGTCTCTCTGCTTAACGTGAATGAAAACCGTCTGGAATGCTACCGGTTGCCGGCGCCAAACCAGATAAGCGCGCTGCAACTGGATGTCAATATCGGTGATATCAACCATCCACTGGTCCAAATCTTGTACAAAGGCACCCCCACGACGTGGGGATCCCTCAATCAAGGGGTACGCATCGACCATCGAAACTTTCGCCTCTTCGTTGAAGAACTTCCTCATCGCTGCGGCCTGCATGCTATTCCGTTGTTTAACTGCAACGGGCAGGCATGTGGCGTGATTGCTGTTTTCGCCAAAGATGTCCATCGTTTTGCTGACGATAGCAACATGTTTTACATCTACTGCCATGTCATGCAACACCGATTGAAAAAATTGCAGGAACTGGAACTACTGCGTGACCAATTACGCCAGATCCGCCAGGTTTTTCAGACACAGCGCCAGAAAGAAAAACAGCTTGATGAATTGCTGGCTTCGTTAAGCACCACAGCCGAAAACAAAACCTCAGCCAGCGTCTCTCACGATTACAGCAAAATCGACAACTTACCTCAGGCACTTGAAGAGTTCGAATGTGCAGTACTGATACAACGCCAGCATATTTACGGCAACAACACCAAACAGATTGCCGCCAGCCTGGGTATTGCACCCCGGACACTGACTTACAAACTGGCGAAATACAGGTGTAAATTATGAATTTTCTGCTACTGGTCAGTTCATTAATCGCCTCTCTGACAGGCACCCCTGATACTCAGCCAGATCAGGAAACCCCAACAGCGCCTTCACTACCCGCTTTGCTACAATGCCGGGCAGAACCGTCACCGTTGGTCAGAGTCGATTGCTACGACCGTCTATTGGATAAAGTCGATAATATTGCCGTTATCCCGTTAGAAAAAACCGGCCCTGTCTGGAGACAGGCAATGGAACAGGAGATGAAACGCACTGACCATTCAACCGGTTTTATCACCACCCAATCTGACAGCCTACCGATTCGCGTCATACTAACCACCCCTGCGATGGGGGTTCCACCACCACGGCCAGTCCTGATGCTGAGTTGTATCGATAACATTACCCGAATACAAATTGCCCTGGCTAAACCACAAGATAGCGGTACTGTGATGATGTCGACGGAAATCACCCAATTCAGTGCTGACTGGTTCTTGCGTGAAAACGGCTACCTGCTGGAATCCAGCCGTGGACTACCGGGCATTGAAGAACTCAAACGACTGATGACAGGAAAAACCCTGACCATCAAAACCGGCAACGGAAACCGCATGACATTCAACATTTCTCAACTGGAACAGGCGGTGAAACCTTTACGCTCCGCCTGCCGCTGGTGATCCCCATGGATATCAGGAAACAATTTGACTGGCAGGGCCTCCTGCTAACCCCCCTATCGGATGAACTCATCAGCCGGGCGCTGGATGAAAACGAACCCGCCTGGGAATATATCGACGGGGAGATGGTTAAGCTAGGATCACTGGCCCATTCCAGCCTGAATATTGAAGAGATCCAGCGTCAGGCGCTGCAACTGTTCAGCGAAAAAAGCAAAGATTTCAGACTGATGGTTCATTTGCTGCGGACACTGCAACACGGCAGTCATCCCGCTGAACTCATCCTGGCAATGGAGCTGTTAGCTGATTACATCCCGCATTACTGGCAGGCAGCCTGGCCACAAAAACCGCAGCTCAAACGCCGCCTGGCGCAACAGGTGATTAAACGGTTTGACGCTGCGCAACCCGGCTTCTGCGAACAGGCGGATGAGACGCAGCGCGAAGAGGCACAGGGCGCACTGGCACATCTGGCACAATGCTGGCATACCGATGAACCGGCTCTGGCTAAAGAGATCGACCAGTTACGCCCCCGCTATGCCCGTAAACCTCAGCCCAAACCGGCAGCCGCGCCGGCTGAACCGGCCGAAACGACAGCACAATCGGCAAACACTTCAGCACTGACATCCCCCCCCATACCGGATGTCACCGTAGACAGTTCCGGTGAAAAAGCCTGGAAACAGACGCTCCTGACCGTGGCTGACCTGCTGTGCGAACGCCAGCCTGATTCCCCTGTCGGTTACCGTCTGCGTCGTTATGCTATCTGGTACACCCTGACCACAGCACCGATGGCGAATGGCACCGGCAAAACACCGCTGGCACCGACGTCGGCAGACCGCACCGCAGATTATCTGGCGAAACTCCCGGCGGCGGATAACGCCCTGCTGCAACAGATAGAACAGAGTCTGACCCTGGCCCCTTACTGGCTGGACGGACACGCTATCGCGGCGCAGGCCGCCGGAAAACTGGGTTTCCACGCCGTGGCTGACGCTATCCGCGATGAACTCCGGGCCTTTCTTGACCGTCTGCCGGTCCTGCAAAACCTGTCTTTCTCCGATATGAGCCCGTTTATCTCCGACGCCACGCTGAACTGGCTGCATCCCCCGGCGACCGCCACCGTCAACAACGGCACCACGCCGGAACAGGACGCTGTCTGGCACTGTTTTCAGCAACACGGACTGGAAGCCGCCCTCCACGCCGCGGAGCAATATCAGCAACAGCTGACCGAACCGCGGGATCAATTCTACGGTCAGTTACTGACGGCCCAGTTACTGGAGCA
>NZ_CAWPHH010000025.1:0-71789 GCF_963887965.1 Photorhabdus sp. RW14-46
AAGCTAATTAAATTAGATGAAGTCTTGAATCACTATTGTGTAGATTTTAAGTACGACATTAAAGCTAATGTCAAAAAAGGGAAAATAAAATTACCCTAAGCTAATAGTAAAAAGCCGGAAAGATCCCTGTGATCTTTCAGCTTTGTTATTTTTATGTTTAAAACAAATAGATTACAGAGTTGGTCTTATATATTAAATATATAACTTAAAATCATAAAAATATAAAACAAATAAGAAGATAAACAGAATAATAATACAGAAAAATATAATATCAATGGTAAATATTAACATAGTCTATATTTTAGCTATTTTATTCTTTTTTTTCTCTTAAACAGCAAAAAACCGGAATCACTTCCGGCTAGCTTCTTTCTTACCGCGGTGAATGCCACGCCAACGCCGACGGGTTAGTACAATGGCAAGGCATCAAGGTAATCACAGATATACTGATGCAATGCTCTAGATAAAATAAATCTACATCAATCAATTAATACCATATCGAAACAAGTAGCTAACATCCAAAATATAGCTAAAAAAGATATGGAGAATGGCAATATTATTAAACCCAAAGATATGTATAACACTAATATTCAGGGGGAAGACGTAAATTAAAAAATCAGACAAAGCATCTTTGATGCTCTGGAGTAAAATTTTAGGATAATTTAACATGGGTAATATAATAATCTTTTATATGGAACCCGTTGAATTTTTTTTAAAAATTCTGATTCTCATCCGGTTCTATTGAAAAATTTAATGAACACGAAATTATTGATAATAAAAATATGACATTAAAGCTTATTTTCGATCAAGACATACCAGGCAACTATATGGTTTTGAGTAATTTTTTCTCTGATCTGGTATCTGAATTTTATCTTCATGAGGATTATAAAAAAGCAGAAAAGGATATCCTTGACAGAATAAAAACATCTACTCAGGATCAAGTTAAAGAAAAGATGAGAAAAAGAAAATAATATCTTATAAGAAAGAAGCAAGAGTTGGCTTATAACATAGAATACGATAATTTTCTAAATGAAGTAAAATATACCTAGATTTGCCAGAAACATGGAAGGATTTAAAGGGTGTAAATCATGACAAATATCATAGGAAATAAGTCCACTTTTGCTGTTGAATACTCTCTTGAAAATAGAAAAAAGTTAATTGGTCGGGCAAGACTCTGGATTAACGGGATTTTTTTGGGAAGTTTAGGCGATACAATATTTTTTGATGGATATTTAATTGGTGGGCTTACAGAAATTTTAAATAAAAATAAGTTAGATGAGAGATATTTACTTGATGATCATCATTTAATCTATGATTTATTAGAAAATGACATGAATCTCTTTGATGATGAAAAATATGATTTAGCAAAATCTTTCTCTGTTAATTTAGGTACATGGTCGGATTATTTTGATATGTACTCATATAAATTAACCGATAATCTCGGTATTATTTTGTGGAAATTTATTGGTCATAATGATGCATTGGAAGATTTAATAGGCTATCCACGCTGTGTATTTTCCGAACAGTTTAGATATGATGAATTGGTTAACATAATAAATAGGCTTCATATTGTAGGATCTTAATAGTGAAGCTTTTTGCTATCTAAAATAATCAGTTATAGCTGAAAAACATGTATATGAAAATTAACTAACTTTGAAAAATCAGCCGGAAAGATCCCCATGATCTTCCGGCTTTGTAATAGTAATACAGGAACATTCCGCAGGGCATATATATGGCCCACCGGGGACTCCTGGAAATCAGGGGCCTCATTTTAATCCTAGAGAATATAATCCTGCGTCTGGAGATGGATTTAGAAACAAAAGTGTCGATGGATTACCAGAACATTATAATTTTCCTTGAGGCAAATAAATGTGGTTTGATCATGCTATTTTTAAAGAAAAAATTAAGTTCATGTTTAATAATGAACTATCGATGGAACATGTTGGATTTGAACAATTTTTATATTATGACACATCTAGATTAAAAATTTTTTTCTGTAGCAAAAATATACCAAACGTTATTCCAGAAAAATGGAGGAGGAAAAAGTTTAATTGTTTTATGATCACATTGACATGTATTGATGTTTCTGTATTGGAAATTAATGGGGGAGGAGTTGCATTTGAATGTACCCCCATTATTGAATCAACGAAGGAAAAAACAGAAATTACAATAAAAAATGATGGCTTTTACCTCCATTGTTCTACCAGAACAATGGTAATAGAGGATATTACACCGCATTGGGATGTACGATGGACTAAATAATATAAATAGCCGGAAAGAGCCCACGAGATCTTCCGGCTTTCTGATGATCTATCTTGGCATACAGCTATGTCCATGATCCGGTCAATTGGATTGGCTGGCTGGGTGTAATACCCAATTTAATTCCAGAAAAGATGCTCTTAGAGCTGCAAAAAGAGATATTGGCATTCCTAAAAACCAGCGTCCAAATAAGTATTTAATCAGAAACATCAAAATACAAAAGAATATGATCAGGTAATGTTAAATAAGATTCCAAAATAGTGCTACATCTTATGCCACCCATAATTCTATGTATAACAATGGGTTGAATAAGGCTATGTGTAGCAGAATTATGAAACGTTATTTAACAGACAAAAATGGTCAACCTATCTTAAATTAAAATAAAAAACCTATTTGGACAAGGTGGTGTAGGTGATCAAGGTTAATTTTAATGTGAAACCTCATGATAATATTAGAACTGGTAGCGTTGATGGAACAGTAGACCATTATAGTTACTAATGGAGATATATATGTATTGGACTGATTTACCAGGTAGTGAATTGATGAAGCGAGTTTATTCAAATCCACCATCTATCAATGAGATAGATATTTTCAGCATTGATGTAAAAAGGGATGGGCCAAAAGTAATTATGTCATTTGATCTTGTAAATAGTCTTCCTGATAAAACTCCAGATAAATGGGGTAAAGATTTTAATAGATGTAGAGCAGGTATTTACTGCTTTGGTGTTTCTAACTTAAATATGCAAGGAATTGGAACCGATATGCTTACAAAAATAGATATTAAAATGATGGATAATAACAATATAGTGAGTATTAAAAATAACGATATAGATATAAAAGTTATTTGCTCACATATAAGTCTTACTGGCCCTTCTGTTTACATAAGAAAATAAAAAGATATGTGTTTGTAAAATTGGTATAAAAATCACTAAACAAAGCCGGAAAGATCCCCGTGATCTTTCCAGCTTTGTTATTTTTATGTTTAAAACAAATAGCTTACAAGGTAAGACTTATATATTAAATATATAAATTAAAATCATAAAAATATAAAACAAATAAGAAGATAAACAAAGGAATAATACAGAAAAATATAAAATTCATAATAAATATATACATATGCTATATTTTAGCTATTTTATTCTGCTTTTCCTCTGAAACAGCAAAAAGCCGGAATCGCTTCCGGCTGGCTTCTTTCTTACCGAGGTGAATACCCATGCCACGCCAATGCCGACGAGTTAGTGCAATGGCAAGACATCAAGGTAATCACGGATATACTGATGCAATTCTCTGGATAAAATAAATCTACATCAATCAATTAATACCATATCGAAACAAGTAGCTCACATTCAAAATATAGCTAAAAAAGATATTGAGAATAGCAATATTATTAAATCCAAAGATATGTATAACACTAATATTCAGGGGGGAAGACGTAAATTAAAAAGTAAGACAAAGCATCTTTGATCTCTGGAGTAAAATTTTAGGATAATTCAATATGAGTGAGATAATAAATTTTTATATGGAGCCAGTTGAATTCTTTAAAAGCTCGGATTTTTTATCCGGTTCTATTGAAGAATTTAATGAATATGAAATTATGGATAATAAAGATAGGGCATTAAAGCTTCTTTTCGATCAAGACATACCAAGCAACTATATGGTTTAGCGTGATTTTTCTCTGATCGGGTATCCGAGTTTTATCTTCATGAGGATTATAAAAAAGCAGAAAAGGATATCCTTGACAGAATAAAAATATCTATTCAAGATCAAGTTAAAGAAAATATGAGATAAAAGAAAACTATATCTTATAAGAAAGAAACAAGGGTTAGTTGATAACATAGAATACGATAACTTTCTAAATGAAGAAAATGACGAATGTAATGACAGGTTAAATATGATAAGCATTTATCGATATTTATTTTATTTTAATCAAGACGCTAAATTAGAAGAAATATTTTCTATATTTAAAAAAGGAGCTATGCCGTGCGGTATAAAAAAAGATAAAAAGACATGAATTATTTTCAATCCTATTATTTTGAAGAATAGTTAATAAAATTATAGATGAACTGCCCTCAAAAACTAAATTCAACATTTAATGACTAGATTTAGAGAGGCAGTTCACAATCACCAGATCTTCCGATGTTCCTATTGATCTACCATGGCGCATACCCACAGTAAGCCAGAGCAGATTGAAGCTTACCGATGGCATCCCTAATCTGATACGCTTCCTCGTCATTCACGGCACAGGCCCGTATCTCCGCCCAGTTCAGCCGCTTAACCAGTTGGGCCAAGGCCAGCGCTTCAATGTGGGTTAACTGAATGTCCTGCAAATGTTCAATCACCACTTTCATTTTATCCTCTCCCTTAACCCGCAAAACCGGTTATCAGCGCCCGCATCTGCTGCTTAATCTCCCGCAGTTGGGCCTGTTGCCGCTGGTACTGCTGATGCTGTTGTTGCGTGGCTTCACTCTCTGGAATCAGCACCAGACAACCGTCCATCACCTTCACCGTAATCTGGTGTTGTGTTCAATAAGAGTTGCTCCCCAGATTAAATACCGTAAAACCTACAAAACCAGCAAAAGATGCCACACCTTTATTTTCACGTGCCATACCTAGCGGAATAGCAATCGCGAACATCACAGGCAGGAAACTGAAAGCCAAGGAGCTGATTTTACTCATCCAGGCAAATAACAACCGAAAAGCTGTGTGATCTAATATCGGTAGTAACGTAATAACCTCTCGGCTACTGGGAGAGCTGCCAATTCCGAGCATAATTCCACAAAATGATAGTAACGCCACGGGCAACATAAATGTTTTACCCAAGCTCTGGAAGAATTCCCATAGCGTAATTTTCTGTTTCTTCTGAGTGAGCATAATGACTCCAGTAGATATTATTAGATACTATTTAATAAATAGCACTACGGGTTATCTGGTGAAGTGGTTCACTATTGATAAATATTTTAGAGGAGGATTATTGGTTTAGTTGGAGCACTAAAAACAACTCAAACAATCATTACTCTCCTTTAAATCATTCATATATTGAACAAAGAACAGGCAGAACCGTGGTATTATTATTCTGCCAAAGGAGAAGTACATTTGGTTGAAGCTGCTGTTATATTTTGAATAGATATCATTGTCATCTTGTCAGGAAAATCTCTCCAACTTCTATTTACAACGGTACTAAGGTAAAAATTCAGTTTTATTCAAATTCTCCTAATAATTCATTTGAGTAATAGTATTAATCATTCAATTAATCTATAAGGTAAAAAATATAATCATCTGATAATTACAAATTGATATTAGTTATATATAGCCAAGTAATACAGCTTTAGCTATTGCCTGGAATTTATTCTTACAATCCAGTTTCTTAACAATATTCATTAGGTGAAAATCAACTGTACTTTTAGTGACACAAATGGTTGATGCAATTTCAATTGATGTCATCCCATCTGCGGTATATCTTAATACTTCTAACTCTCTGTTTGAAAATGAAGTTTCATCAATATAGAACGATTGCAAATACTTTGTGTGTGATGTTAAGTATCTTATTATCCTAATATATACTCCTAAAATTTCTCCACTACATTTATACATTGTCTCGTTATCAATAGGCCCATCTTTTCCTGCAACAGAAAATATTCCATCAGTTCCTGAAAATGCAGGAAGTCCAAAGATGATTCCAGAGCGAAACCCATATTTCTGATTCACATACCAAAGCTCTTGCCCATTAGATTTGGAAAAAAAATCTAAATCCCATATTTTTGAAAAAGAAGGTGGCACAGGCCGGAAATTTAGAACGGGATCAATCATCCAATACTTTTTTTCTATATAAAGGTCCCGCCAAGATTCATGATAATTATCAAAGAAATACACTTCTCGGTTAGAGATAGGAAAGCGCGCCTTTAATAAAAGGGAGAACAAACTAAACCCCGAAATTTTGTTAATAAGCTCACAAATTTCAGCTACAAAATGGGGGTCTACATCTAATTTATGAAAATTATAGGGTAAGGTATATGGTCGATTAATATTCATTCAATGTCCTCTTGAAAATTAAGAATATTGATAGTGAATCCTAATATTTATTATAGTAGAAAAATTTACACTTAATAAAGTAAATAATTATTTAATGCTATACAGAAACAATGTCTGATAAATCACAATGTATTATTGGTAAACAGGAGAAATTATATCAATAGGATTGAAATCCTAATAATCAGGAAAAATAATATATATAAAAACATATTATAGTCATATGAAGAATATTAAACTATTTCCAAGCCAATATAAGTGATTATTTAATGTTTTAATCTAAAACCTTCATGTTTTATTTTTCACAACAATAAATTAACTGAAATACTGAACTATATGAAGCAATACCTGATATATATATGAGTAATTTTCCCATATAAACTATGATTTATCCCAGTAGCTGTTTCAACTTTAATAGTTAATTATATAAAAAGAAAGTTATTAGAATAATAATGAGTAAGCAAAATAACCTTTCGATTCCCAATAAATAGTTTAAATATGTAAAGAGGTGTTATGATGAGTGAAGTCATTCAGGGTAAAGATGATATTGCTATAACCAAGAATTCTATTACAGCTGATGTAACCTTTGTTATTGATGTTGATTCAATTATTGAATATCTTCGTAATAATAATCTTAAAAGTTCTCTGGATCCTAAAGATCCAACAGTTATCCGTCAGCATGTATATATAGCTAATTATACTCCAGAGCTTGGATTGAAAGTGGCGAGTTCATCTGGTGCCCGTGTCACAGTTCCCATTAATGCGAATATTAGATGGAGGGCTACAACTGTATCTAATAATTTCGACTATACGATTATATTGTATAAATTCAAAAAGCTTAGTATAGGAGACGATGTCATCTCTGTCCCATCACAAATATGGTCACAGAACCCTATGGGCAAAAAAGTTCCAATGGTCCCTTCAGGTATTAATGCGAATGAGGATGAACCTAAGATAATTTTTGTCGAATCTCAAGATAGTTATTTCCAAGCAATAGCTCATAAACCCGGTGTAGAACAATATACATGGTTCTTTGCCGCTTATGACGGTAAAAAGCTCCTAGGTTATTATCGATACGATCCATATGTTGAAGTAACTAATAGCTAACCATTTGTATATTTTCATTTTTTACTGGAAAATTATCAAAATAGTTTTCCAGTATTTTTATTTTTCAATTTACTTAAATATCTTTAACAAACACTAATTTATATAATAATATTATTACCTTATAAAGAAAATCTTCTAACCTCCAGGTAAACTCTATTCCCCTCCATAAATTCAACAATCTTCCGACAATTATTCTGCCATCAATTCAGCAGATATTCTTTCTATTATCTATTTCTTTAGCTAAAATAACTTACATGAACTATTACATCTGTCATTATCGTCTATCAAGCTAAATAACCGTGAATTAAAATTTAGCTTATTCTTACTTTCTTAGATTAATCTTTCCTTTCTTTAAAAATCTTCCTAGTACAACTCATGCTATTATTAAAAAAAACATTACCTGTTACTTATTCCACTTAAGTTAATTCATTAATAAGCAATAAAATCATGGCTCTTATTAACTCATTACTATCCGAATAACCAACTAATTAAAATTTCTAATAGAAAATCGAGATATAAAAGAAACGCCACTCGTTAATCAGAGCAAGATATAACCAATAGTGTGCTTTAATAACGAATAAATTAGCCAATATGTATGTCATTACTATCAGGCTATCACCCTATATTTATGTTTTATGGAATAAAATATCATCCTTATCGGTGAATTAATGATAAAAAGAATATCTATTCTCATATTAGGTTGTATTTCCTTTCAGATAATCGCTTCACCGGCAGAGATAAATGATAATCTGCCAATGACTGAGGCTAGAAGGACTCTGCAAGATAGTTCCAGGGAAATTAACCAGCTGATAGAACAACGCCGATATCAGCAACTAAAGCAGCAGGCTAATACAGTCCCTGAGTCAACTCCTGCGCCAGTTTTGCCGGAATCTAAGCAATGTCTGCCGTTAACCGGTGTTTACCTTAAAGGGATCTCCCTGCTCTCTGTTCGGGATTTAAGTACGCTCAGCGCTTTGTCCCCGGCGTGTATCAGTAGTCATGATATCAATCGGCTCAGCCATGAACTGACTCATCTTTATATCAGTAAAGGCTATATCACCGCCCGTGTTCAGTTTATTGCGCCTAATACCGATGGAGAGTTAGGGCTAAATGTTATCGAAGGGTTTGTTGAAAAAATCGAAGGCGGTGATCGCTGGGTGAATAGTAGTATGTTATTTCCCGGTCTGGAAAAACAACCGCTCAATATCACGCAGCTCGATCAAGGTTTAGATCAGGCTAACCGGCTACAGTCCAATAAAACCACCCTGGATATTTTACCAGGAACAGTGAATGGTGGTTCGGTGATTAAGCTGCATAATCAGCGCAGTAAGCCTTGGTTATTGAATATCAAAACTGATAATTATGGGCAAAAGAGTACTGGGAAATGGCGGGTCCGCACCAATGCCAGTTTTGACAGCCCATTTGGTTTATCCGATTTCATCAGTCTGAATGCCAGTAGTACGTTAGATAGCCCATCCAACCGGTATAGCCGTGCCTATACTCTGCTTTATTCAATGCCCTATGGCGCAGCAACATTCAGTGGGTTTGGTAGTTATTCCCAATATGCCAGCCGCCCCCATTTACAAATGAGAACAATAAAGATTTATGGTGATACTCAGCAAATCGGCATGCGTTCTGATTTTGCCTTCTATCGTAATCAATCTCAGATTAATAGTGTCAGCGGGCAATTAACTTACAAGAATTACAATAATTACATCGACAATGCCAAGATTGGCGTCAGTAGCCAAACATTGAGTGTCTTTGAACTCGGTGTTAATCATTTACATATCATTCCAACCGGATTAATCACGCTCAATCTGAGTGTTGAACAGGGTTTGCCTTGGTTTGGAGCACAAACCGGAACCGCTTATCTCGATAAGCAGTTCACCAAAGGCAAGTTGATGGTCAATCTACATCAGCGTTTTATGCTGTTCAACTCGCCTTATCAGCTCAATAACCTGTTTTATGGGCAATACAACCGGCACGGTCTGCCCGGTGTCGAATGGTTAAATATCACTGATCGGAATGCAGTCCGGGGATTTAGCAAAAATACGCTATCCGGGGATAACGGCTGGTATCTGCAAAATACACTGTCCCGGACGTTCCCCCTCGCCAACAGCACATTATCAATGCGTATCGGTATTGATACCGGTCGGGTTCAAGGATATCGCAGCCCACAAGGCTGGCAAAGCAGCGCCGGAATCAGTTCTGGCGCCACACTGAGATACCAACGCATGGTATTCGATATAGAAACCAGTCGAGGAAAGCTACTTTCCAATCGCCAAGCATCTGATGAACCCATTCAGGTGCTAGTCCGTTTTTCTTACACCTTTTGATGGTTTTAAGCAGTACCCAATGCTGTACACACAATAATATAACTAAATATATAGAGACTTAATGTATGAAAAACAAAAAATTCAGGTTATCCCCTACCGGCAAGCTTGCCGCTTCTATGGCAATCATTCTTGTTTCTTGTTCTACCAGTTTTGCCAGTGAAATCGTTGGTGGTGGCGACCCAGCACACCATCCCGATATTTTCGCTGCCGAAGGTAAAGCAACGGTTGTGAATATCGTGACGCCCTCCTCTTCCGGGCTGTCACATAACCAATATCTGGATTACAACGTTGGCCAGATGGGCGTCGTCCTAAATAATGGGCTAGAGGAAGGTCAATCACAATTGGCGGGGCAGCTTGCCGCTAACCCTAATTTGAATGGTCAAGCGGCTAACCTGATTCTGAATGAAGTTATCAGCAGGAACCCTTCCCTGTTATTAGGTCAACAGGAAGTGTTTGGTATCGCAGCAGATTATGTACTGGCAAACCCGAACGGTATCACCTGTAATGGATGTGGTTTTATCAATACTAACCGCGCTTCTCTGGTTGTGGGTAATCCATTGATAGAACAAGGTAATTTGCAAGGTTTCAGTACGTTTAATAATCAGAATAGCCTGAAAATTAAATCGGATGGTTTAATCGCCAATGCGATCCTTGATCTTATCGCACCTAAAATTGACAACCGGGGCTCAGTCACTGCTCAAAAAGAGATTAATGCGATCAGTGGTGAAAATAAAATCTCAGCCACAGGAGAAGTCATTGATTCTCAGCAAGCGTTAACCGGTGTGCTGGATAGCTATTATCTCGGTAGTATGCAAGCCGGGCGTATCCGTCTACTCAATACCGCAAAAGGCAGTGGCGTTAATTTACAAGGTACTCTTACTGCCAGTGATGAGATTATTGTTGATTCCCACGGTAATCTCAATTTAGAAGCAGCACATCTACGCGGTGGAAATATTGATCTCTTGGGTAATGATATTGAGGTAAAAGGTAAAGTCAGCGAATCATCATATAGCCGTGATGGTAGCAATAATTACCAAAGCTATTTCAGCGGTTCTTATACCAATGATAGTAAAAGTAGTCAGTCACTCGCTCGTACTAAGCTTGAAGGCAAAAATATTTCATTAGTCGCCAACAGTAATAACCGGGTTACAGCCACGGATATCGTAGGTGATGATGTGAATCTGAGTGGTGCTAATCTCACTTTAGATGGGCAGCAATTAAAGCAATCCACTAAAAATATTAATAACCAACAGGGTTATTCTTGGCGCCACGAGGTAACTCAGGAAAGTGAAAAACTGCATCAGGCAGGAAACAATATCCAGGCCAAAGGAAATGCGAGCTTAAATGCGACAGAAGGTGACGTTAAGATCCTTGGCAGCAAAATAGATGCTAAAGGTGAGCTAGCGGTTACAGCGAAAAAAGGTGTTCAAATTGCCGGTCTGACTGAGACAGAAAAAAGCGCGGAAACAGGTTACAAAAAAAATCACACGGCTAAATTGCAGACCGGAAGTTGGGAAGAGAGTAAACAGACCGAGCGTTTGATTGCCAGTGAATTACAAGCAGGAACTAATCTTAATATTAAGGCAGGAACTCGTGCTGAAATTCTTGGGACAAAAGTCCATGCAGGTCAAAATCTGACACTGGAAGCCGGTAAACAACTGCAAATCGATGTTCAGAAAACGGCTGATAGCCGGGCTGTACGTGATGATAAAAAATACTGGGGAGGGATCGGCGGCGGTGAGAATAAAGACAACAATGAGTTGAAAGAAACCAACCATGCATCTGAATTAACAGCCAATGGGCGTTTATTGCTGTCAGGCAATGAGGGTATTGCCATTACCGGCAGCAAAGTGAAGGCGGTCCAAGGTGCTTTTGTAAATGCTAATAGTGGCGAATTAACCATCGATAATGCGGTCAGTCATATCAATCGCAAAGTTGATGAGCGAACGGGCACTGTACTCAATATCACTAGCGGTTCAAAAAGAAATAATAGCCAGCAACAGAAATCTCACGGCAGCGAGTTGGTTTCTGAGGCGGATCTTAAATTACTCGGTGATGAAGATATCAATATCATTGGCAGTCGGGTGCAAAGTACCGGTGCGCTTAGCCTGAACACGTCCGGTAATATCAAGGTGCTCTCTTATGGCGAACAGAAACAGGTAGATAAACAAAGCACCTCTCTGGAGCCACAAAGCCACTTCCAACCAAAGGGAGACAAACAGTATCGTGCCGGAATAGGTATTGAACATACCAGTAACAGTCAAAAAAATCAGACGGTAACACAGCAAGCTTCCACGTTGAGTGGCGGTAGCATCACTATCGATGCTGATAAAGATGTCACTCTACGTGGTTCTAATCTGGTGACGACCACAGGTGATGCTAAAATCACCGGTGAGAATGTTCATCTGTTAGCCGAGGATAATAAAAAATCCGAAGAAAAATCTCAGAGTAAAAAGTACGTTGGGGCCTATCTTACCGGAGGAATCGATAAAGTCGGTTCCGGTATTTATGGTCGTTATGAAGGAAATAACAGTAATCATACCAGTACGACTGCTGTTGTTTCCGGTTCTCAGATCGCAGGTAATTTGAACATTAAAGCCAACGGTGAATTGGTTCAGGAAGGGACGAAGCATGAAGTCAATGGCACCTATACCGCAGAGGCAGGCAAAGTCAGCAATCTGGCTGTATCGAATACAGAATCAAGTACCAATCACAAACTACAGGTTGGTACAGATATTGGTGTCAACGTAGATTATAGCGCTGTTACTCGCCCGATTGAGAAAGTGGTTAAAGAACCGGCTAAATCTGCACTGGATGGCACTTTAACCAAAAAAGGCACACCTAATTTCGGCGCGGATATTGCCGCCAACGGCAGTAGTATCCAGACTGCGAACAAAAAGTCCGAAACGGTTGTGACCTCTATTCAGGCCAGCGATATCGTCATTAAAACCAATGGCGAACTGTATGATCAGGGCACTCAATATCGGGCTGATAAAGGTAACGTTACATTAACCGCCGGTAACCATACCAGTGAAGCAGCACAAAACCACCACCAAAGTAGCCACAGTGAAACCAGCGGCAATGCTGACCTACGTGTTTATACCACTACCGGTGAAGATATTTCTGCGAATGGTAAAGGCAAAGGTGGCACGCAAAGCAGCCATACTACGACGACCACAGCAGTCACTAGCCGGATTACCGCAGCGGATGACATTAATATCCGCGTCGAAAGGGATGCTGAATATCAGGGTACCTCTCTGAATGCCGGCTCAGGCAAAGCCAATATAGATGCTAAAGGTGATATCCGTTTTGATAATGCCACCAATAGCACAACGAAAACAGCAACCGGTTATAACGGAGAAGCATCTGCTAAAGGGGGAAATTCGCCAGAGGGCAAGAATGTTCATATCGGTCTTGGCGGCGGTTACAACATAGATAGCAAAAACAGTACCACAGCTCAGGTCAGTGAAATTGGCGGTAAGCAAGGTGTCACTTTGAGTGCAGGCAATAACTTGACGTTGCAAGGTGCTCAAGTGACCGGTAAGCAAATCGACCTGAACGCTAAACAAGGTAATGTTGAACTGGTATCTGCTCAGGATCGCATTAACAACGATGGTTGGGAATTTAACCTGAAAGGCAATGGCGGAAATGCAAGCTCGATCAAGAAAGCAGAAGATGACAGTACAACCACCACCACAAAACAGAACTTTGGCGGGGAAGTCAAAGTCGGTATTGATCGCCTGCAAGCAACGACCCAACGTAATAGCCATATTAAAGGTGAAAATGTTGTTATCAACAGTGGTGGTGATACAACAGTTGCCGGGGCACGGATAGAGGCGGATCAGGTAAAAGGCAGTATTGGTGGTGATCTACGAGTTGAAAGCCGTAAGGATACTGAACATGGGTTAAATGTCGGTGTTGACGCTGGCATGAATTACACGAAAGAATCCAAAGTAAAAAGTGACGATATCCCTAAAGACGAATCAACTAAGGATGATTTTTCCAAAGACGATGTGTCGAACGATGAGGAATTGAAAGATGATCCATCTAAAAACCCAACCGAAGAACCACAACCGAAAGGATGGCAGGAAAGATTAACCTCTACGTTTAATAGTCTTAATAATATTAAAGGTATTAATGGGGTTACAGGTAAACTTAAAAGCAATGTCGATATTAAAGATCGAGAAAATGTCGGTGAACAATCGGTTATTTCCGGCAATCAAGGGGTTAATTTAGATGTAAAAGGAAATACTCATCTGATTGGCGGGCAGATTGGTAGCGAGAAAGGCCATGTCATTCTTAATACCCAAAATGTGGAACAACAATCTGTTACCAGCTATGACAATAGTAAAGGCGGTAACGTTGCATTACCTGATTCTGTTAGCGGAATAGTTAAAGCAGTTCAAGAAGGTGTATTGTCCGGCAAAATACCTTTAGTGAAAACGTATAGTAATGAAACCGAAACTAGTACAACTAATGGCGAAATAATTAATCGTAAATCTGATTAATTTGTTCTTTTATAAAAGATCCTTCAAATGAGGGATCTTTTTATTGCTACCTATATTGAATATTTCAATAGTTCCAATTGACAATGTTAATGCTTTTTCATAATATCAAAAAATTAATAAACGACTTGGTAATATAATTATGTTTGGAATTTTCAAGCGAAATTTAGAACTTGAAAAATACTATAATTCACAAATTGGAATCAAAGGAATATTTAGAAAGGAAACTATTTGTTTAAATATATTCACTGCATATATTATTTTTATGATCGTGTTTAATTTCAATAATCCATTGCTTAGATATGTGGATTACGCTATGGCAATAATGCTAGTCATTATGCTATTAAGTATGTCTATTAAGATAAGTAGAGAGTTTAATATATTGATAAACAGATATCAATCAGAGGATATTAATTACTCTAACGAAAAGATAAAAACTTCACGTAAAGTATTAATTTCAATTATCTTAATAGCTGTTTCAACATTAATGTGGATACCAATCTCATATTTATCCAGCATTATTATATATAATTTTTCATTAAAAGTGCTTTTATTGATGATTATCAGCATATCAATATACCTAATCATGAAAATGTTTAATCAGAGAGTACTCACTATGCATGAATAGGGGATATTAACTCAATACAAGTACGCTTTATACTTTGAATTGTTAGATAATAAGCCGCCACAATGAAAGCGGCTTTTAAATAAAGTTAGCATCAATATTTTTGCATTTCCTTTGAAATTTGATAAATATTTTCTATACCGATAGAGCTTTCATTATCTGAAGCTAAAGTCGTTGTTATGAAACTGAGTTTATCCCTAGATTTGTTGGTAAATGTTACATGATACATTTGCCTATAAATCGGCTGAGATAAATAAATATCATCAAACTCATGTTTATCATTCAGTACTTTTTCCCTTTCAGCCTTAGCTATTTCACGTTGTAGAATAATAGCTATTTCACTTTTATTTAATTTCTCAGAAAGAATTAATGATGTTTGCGTTTTATCAAAATCGATATTATTTCTATCAATACCAAAGTCATTCAAACTATTCGCAGTAAGCTGAGTTGCCCATCCATTTATATCTGAACAATCAGGCCCTGCGGCAATAGCAGATATTGAAAATGATAATACAACTACCGATAGTAATATTATTCGACCGTTAAATCGTGATCGCCACTGACCCATATTTGTTTCCTGATGGATAAATTAAGAACAATACAACCGTCAGAGCCTGTTCCAGGATGTTTCCTATTATCGCCATGAATTTTAAAAGTATCCCTGCCACACATACTATTACTGCTATCTGGGTATACAGCCATACTAATTACCTCCTGAGTTATTGTTTCATTGGTTAATATTATATCTATACCCGTTATCCTTCAAGATGCCTCTTCGTTAAGCTGGTGGCATATCACTTTGACAAGTGACTTAGATTTGACAACGGAATCATCTCGTAGAAATATTGCATAATGAGATTACTCATATTCAAGCAAGGTAACTATTTGAGGCTATGCATGCCAAAGCGTACAGAAAAACAGGAAACAACCCAACATCAGCCGAAAAGGTTATCCAAAACGCCTTTGGAAAAGGGAATTCGTCACGGTAAAAAAGCGATTTCTCTGACGGTCAGAGTAGGAAATTATATCCGCACTATTCCTATTATCGCTCATTTTATCCGTGCAACGCTGCGTTTTAATGATCGGATGGGTAATCAGTTTGGCGCGGCAATAACGTATTTTTCCTTCTTATCACTTATCCCAATTCTGATGCTCTCTTTCGCCATTGCCGGTTTTATTCTGGCCTCTAATCCTGATTTATTGGCAAGACTGATTAACAGTATCGCCAACAGTATTAGTGATCCGACTCTTGCCAATACGCTGAAAAATAGTGTCGATACCGCAATTAAACAACGTACTACCGTGGGATTAACCGGTTTGGCAATTGCGCTGTATTCCGGTGTGAATTGGGTTAGTAATTTACGTCAGGCCATTCTTGCCCAATTCCATCCTGTCTGGGTGCGAAATCAGGAAGATAATGAGAAAATCTATTTTAAATATTTTCGTGATTCTATTTCTCTGATTGGGCTATTATTAGCGCTGGTGATCACGCTATCACTGACCTCTATCGCAGGCTCCGCCCAAGCAACCATTGTTAAGATGTTAGGGCTAGATGGCATTGAATGGCTGCGTCCATCTTGGTTCTTGATTGGATTAGCCATTTCTATTTCAGCTAATTATCTGCTTTTCCTATGGCTATTCTGGGTGCTACCTCGCCACCAGCCAGAACGTAAGGCGCTATTAAAAGGAACATTGATGGCAGCAATAGGTTTTGAAGTGATCAAGTATATTATGACCATGACATTGCCGCGCCTCGCCAATTCCCCTTCTGGTGCCGCATTTGGATCTGTTATCGGCCTGATGACATTTTTCTACCTATTCGCCCGTTTAACGCTATTCTGCGCTGCCTGGATAGCCACCACAGATAATAATCATAAAAATACCGAATAAATGTGCCCTGGCAGAGCGATCTGCTAATAATAACCCAATGAATAAGGAGCTGTTTATGCCGTTTGTTAATATCAGAATTACCCGTGAAGGTGCTACAGCAGAACAAAAGAAGCAATTAATTGAAGGAGCTACTCAGTTACTGGCCGATGTATTAGGAAAAAATCCGGCGACAACTTTTGTCATTATTGATGAAGTCGATACTGATAACTGGGGAATCGGCGGTAAGAATGTGACTGAGCTTAGAGCTGAAGCTAAAAAATAGCCTTCGATAATGAAGGGCGGTATTGTCCGCCCTTTTTGTTGCTTTAAGAGGCTTTTGCCTCAGACTTAGACATCGGTGGTTGTGCCGGAATATCAACCTTATCCTTATGTGGTGTCAGCGACATAATCTGATTAAAGCTGTTTCTTAACTGGTCGACATCCATTTCCGCTTCCCCTTTCGGTTGAATCAGAATAAATGCCACCTCTTGCGACAGGATCTGCTTCAATTCACGATTAAGCATTTCTGGGGTCAAGGAAGCTAAAAATGCTTGTCTCAAACGCTGATACTGCTCAGGGGCGATATCCACCACATTGCTCTGTTGGGACAAAAGGCGCTGATTAATCAGAATATCCGTACTGGTATGAGCATACATGGCAAACAACTGGCTGAGTTGTGCTTGTTTTTGCGCATATAGCTCATCAAATTGTCCCTTCGGCAATCCTTTATCCCGTAATGTGACCAATTCAGCCGCCAGATACTCCATTGCGGGTTTTAAATTACCGGCTGTCGTGTTGAGATTCAGGGCACAGCTCGCACGATGATACTGGACTTTACAATCCAGCCCCAATTTCAACGCTTTATCATTTTTTCTTTCCAGCCCAAGTTGCAGATAGCGATAAAGTGCCTCGCGGGTGATATCACTGATCCAATAGTGATTAAGCACATGCGAATCATTAATCGGCTGCCAATTGAGATCCCAAATCAAGGATAAAGTATCTTCTTTCTTTTTATCGCTGATAATCCCGATGGTCTCCGGTTTCATTGGTGACAACGCTGCAATAGTGGCCGGAGTATGGCGTTTACCTTTCAATGATGAAAATGCTAGGCTGATATTTTCCGGCAGAGTACGGCTATCTACATGTCCCGCAACGTATAACGTCATCATGTCAGGGGTATACCACTGCCGGTAAAACTGTTTAAGCTTCTCCAAATCAATAGGTTGAGGCGCGTTTTGTGCCGGATCGTGCCCTAACAGCGTTGAACCTTTCAAACGTCTACGCCACACGGGATCTTGTATATCGGGTGGATAGGTTGCAACGGATGTATCAGCCATTTTCATGGCATGTTGCAGTGTCTCAGGTGTAAATACCGCTTTGCCCGCAGCATCAGCCAGCCAGTTCAACGCGTCTTTTAATAGTTCAGGCCGATTATGTGGCAAACTCAAGCTATAGAGTGTGAAATCATATGAAACAATCGCTGGAGGCAGTGGGTATTTTGGATCAATAGCACTGTTCCATAACTGCTCTAATTTGGTAGAAGATAAGCTTTTGCTACTAAAGAGTACGACTTTCGGAATCAACCAGGTATAACCCGTTTGTTGGGTTTTCTCCGCCAGTGACCCTGTTTTCACGACCAGGCGCAACTGTATTCTGTCGTTAGGACGTTGTGGTGTCTGCAAAATTTGCCAGTTAAAACCGTTTTCCAGTTTACCTTGTTTCCAGGCAGGGTCAGGCTGCAAGGCTTCTGCCTGCGTCTGGCCCGCAACTGCCAGCATTATCCCACCAATAAAATAACGAATTTTCGTACCCTGCATGTGAACCCCTATAGATGTCTATCCTTGGTTTTAGCCTTCGAAGGTTTAACCATTGATGACAGAATATGTTCCCTTCGACCAATAATAACGGTAGAAAAAGCAAAAACCTGAATTTTAACAGGCGAAATCCTGTCAGGCTTATAACAGAGGATTAGACCTCAAACCGCCATGAATGGTTTCATGATGACGGAGGTTTATGCTTATCAAATTGACGATTATATCCCCTGATCAGCAGGCCCAGTTCATCATCCTGATGGTATTTAGGGCAAGCCATTGGCTCTGATAGTTGCTCGTTATTAAGATCCCGTGCAATGTCACGTAATGGGTGCATAATAATCCGGTTGATACACCAGCTTATCGACACCGTAAGGATAAGGGCCAGTAATAAATAAGTTGTCAGCATCAGTGCCAACGTATTAATGACAAAACGATATACTCGGTTGGAATCCACTTGCAAAATCAGATGCCCTAGCGGTTTAGCATCTGTCGATACTGAACCATAAACATGAAGAGGAATACTCACTTCCACAGGGATCCCAAAAACACGTTTAGCCAGTTCGGGGATTGGGCGATGGGTAGCAAAGCTCAATCGTATCACCCGGATATCCTCCGGTAACACCACATCCGCACGTCCTAAAATACCTACAGTGCGCAGCCCTATCAGCAACTCTTTTGCTTTACTGAGATCGGAATTAAGTAGTGCTTCCGTTAAAGGTGCCTGTACCTGAACTGCCGCATTATTAAGCTGGCTGATATAATCATCTTTACGTTGCTGTATAAAATGACACAATTGAATCGTAATAAAAATAGCAATGGTCACCAGCGTGACGCCGGTCACTGCGGCCATCTGTTTAATGGTTAACGAACGTTTGACGCGCAATTTCATTTTCACTTAAACCAATGCCTGTGGATATCGCAGTTATAACACGTGATCAATGGAATTGAGTATACTTGATTTTATCGCTAGCGATCCTGTTTCACTTATCCAAGTCGTTATTTTTCTGAAATAATTGTCCTTGGTAGCGATAAGTCGCTACCAGAAATATAAGCAAATATTTAAAAGATGATACCGGCTAACCCAATATCACCAAAGATGTTTTATTGAATATACCCGTCATCTTTCAAGTTGCCTCTTTGTTGGCTGCACTCGCTCGCCCCGGTCACCACATAGTTTGCTATGCTCCCGGGGATTCACTCCCTTGCCGCCGCGATTCATCTTGAAATCCATAGGGTATAATTGCCAAGCAATTATTCCACCGTAACATTTTCATCCTGATCGACCGCAAAACAGGCGATCAGTTGATCACCATATTGATTCAATTTTGGCTGAAACTGAGTACAAACGCTAAGTGCCCGGCGACAACGAGCGGCAAATGCACAACCGGGCGGTGGATTCATTGGGCTGGGCAATTCGCCGGTCAATTTTATCCGTTCACGGCGTAATTCAGGATTCAGCCTTGGCGTTGCTGATAATAACGCCTGTGTATAGGGATGACGTGGATGACTGAAAATCATCTCCTTACTGCCTTTTTCCACACAACGACCGAGGTACATCACCATCACTTCATCAGCAATATGTTCAACCACAGACAAGTCATGGGAAATAAAGACATAAGAGAGCCCCAATTCTTGTTGTAAGTCCATCATCAGGTTCAACACCTGTGCCCGCACCGAGACATCCAACGCAGAAACCGGTTCATCCGCAATCACCACATCCGGCTCCAACATTAGGCCACGAGCAATCGCAATCCGTTGGCGTTGACCACCGGAGAACATGTGCGGATAACGGCTGTAATGTTCGGTTTTTAACCCCACTTTTTCCATCATCTGCAACACTTTCTCTTTACGTTCCTGTGCGTTTAACTTGGTATTGATCCGCAGAGGCTCCTCCAGAATCTGCCCAACTTTCTTACGCGGATTAAGTGAACCATAAGGATTTTGAAACACAATCTGGATTTTCTGACGACGTAGCTTTTCAGAGTCTTTATTTGGCACCAGCAGATCTTGCCCCTGATAATAAAGTTCCCCGTCGGTTGGCTTTTCAATCATCGTCAGCAATCGCCCTAGCGTGGATTTACCACACCCCGATTCACCAACAACGGCTAACGTTTTTCCCTTTTCCAATTCGAAAGAGACGCCATCCAACGCTTTTACCGTCCTCGCAGGTGAAAAGAGCCCCCCTTTAATCGGATAATATTTTTTCAGATCTGTCGCTTTTAATAACGGCACAGTGGATATTTGCTGCGCCGGATAAAGATACTCACTCATACTGTCGGCCTCCCCGCATCATCCAACGGTATATGGCATTTCACCTGACGTTCTCCTACCGTTCTTAATTCCGGCTCCACCTGACGACAATGGTCATTTGCATAGGGACAACGCGGATTCAGTAAACACCCGATAGGCCGGTCATATTTCCCCGGCACAACACCCGGTAAAGAGGCAAGACGGGATTTATCCGTAGCAAATTCAGGTAATGCCCGAAGCAGCGCCTGAGTATACGGATGACGTGGTGCCCGGAAGATTTCCGATGCCTTGGCGGATTCCACCACCTGCCCGGCATACATCACGATAATATGATGAGCAGCTTCTGCAACCAATGCCAGGTCATGGGTGATTAATATTAGCGCCATATTTTCCCGTTGTTGCAACTCCAACAACAGTTCAATAACCTGCGCCTGAATGGTGACATCTAAAGCGGTTGTCGGTTCATCAGCAATCAGTAATTTTGGCCGGCAGGCAATCGCCATTGCGATCATCACCCGTTGACTCATACCACCCGATAATTGGTGCGGATACACATCCAGACGCGATGCCGGATCAGGGATACCAACCAAGGTCAACAGATCAATCGCCCGCTGGCGTCGGGTGCGGCGATTGCCGCCTTGATGCACTTTCAGCGCCTCCATAATCTGAAACCCAACGGTATAACAGGGGTTCAAGCTGGTCATCGGATCTTGGAAGATCATTGCCACTTCCGCACCAACCAGTTGGCGACGTTCCTGTTCAGAAATTTTGGTCAGATCACGCTGGTTAAATTCCAGTTTGTCAGCCACCACTCTACCCGGATAATCAATCAATCCCATTACAGCCAATGAACTCACCGATTTACCTGAACCAGATTCTCCAACAATCCCAACAACCTGCCCTTGCTCAACTCGGTAACTGATGCGGTCAACGGCGCGGAATGGTGCCTCTTCGTCACCAAAGTGAACCGATAATTTTTCTACATTTAACAGTGCCATTTCGCCACCTCACTACTGCTTGAGTTTAGGATCAAGTGCATCACGCAAACCATCACCCATCAGGTTAAACGCCAACACGGTCAGCAGAATCGCCACCCCCGGGAATGTCACCACCCACCAGGCACTTTGTGCAAACTGCAATACATCAGACAGCATTGTTCCCCATTCCGGCGTGGGTGGCTGCGCACCCATCCCCAGAAAACCCAAAGCAGCCATATCAAGAATGGCATTAGAAAAACCCAGAGAAGCCTGCACAATCAGTGGTGCCAGACAGTTAGGCAGAATATTGATAAACATCTGGCGCATGGAACCCGCCCCCGCCACCTGTGAAGCCGTCACATAGTCGCGGTTAACTTCGACTAATACCGCAGCACGAGTTAAACGGATGTAATGTGGCAGAGACACAAAGGTCAACGCCAGTGAAGCATTGACAATGGATGGCCCAAATATCGCCACCAGTACCAAAGCCAGCAACAGGCTTGGCAATGCCAGCATAATATCAACGATACGCATGATGATAATATCCACCACACCACCGAAATAACCCGCCAGCACCCCCAGAACAACCCCCATCAATAGGGATAGCACCACCACCAGACAACCTACCAGCAATGAAAGCCGAGCGCCGTACATCAGACGCGAAAGTAAATCACGCCCGACATCATCAGTACCCAGAATAAACTGCCAATTTCCCCCTTCCTGCCATGCCGGTGGCGTCAGCAAAGAATCGCGGAACTGTTCAGCCGCACCGTGTGGGGCAAGCACCCCCGCCAACAGAGCAACCAACAACATCAACACAATATAAACCAAGCCAGCAACGGCCCCTTTATTGCGCTTAAAGTAATACCAGAACTCCTGCATCGGCGTCATAATCTTAGGCGCACTGTTTGCAGGCTCAGTCACTTGAGACATAATGTGCTCCCTATTTCTTATGCCGGATACGCGGGTTAACGACGCCGTATAGCAAGTCAACTATCAGGTTAACCAAGATGATCATGATCGCCACCAGTAATACGCCGCCCTGAACTACCGGATAATCCCGGCGCTGAAGGGCATCGATCAGCCAGCGTCCAAGCCCCGGCCAAGAGAAGATAGTTTCAGTCAGGATCGCCCCCGCCAGCATCATGCCCACCTGCAAGCCGATAACGGTGACAACCGGCAGCAATGCATTGCGAAGCGCATGGACCACAATCACACGCATACGACTCAAACCTTTAGCGCGTGCAGTACGGATATAATCTTCACCTAGTACTTCCAACATAGAAGAGCGGGTCATCCGGACAATCACTGCCAGTGGAATCGTCCCCAAGACAACGGCAGGCAAAATGATATGCATCACCGCATCTTTAAAATCACCGGCTTCACCCCAGAATAGTGTGTCGATCAGCATAAAACCGGTCAGCGGATAACTGTCATCAAGGAAAACACTGTCGCTTATCCGCCCGGATACCGGTGTCAGATCCAACTGGACAGAAACCAGCATGATCAACATGATCCCCCACCAAAAGATCGGCATGGAGTATCCGGTTAGGGAAAGTCCTATCGCAGTATGATCAAAAACAGAACCACGCTTTACTGCCGCCAAGACACCAACGGGAATACCCACAGCAATAGCGAACAGCATGGCGCATATCCCCAGTTCAAGCGTTGCCTGGAAACGGGGAACAAACTCTTCCCACACCGAGATACGACTTTTCATGGAGATACCAAGATCACCATGTAACACATTACTTACATAATGAAAGTATTGCTGCCAAAGTGGTTTATCCAACCCCATTTCGGCCATTAGCTGGGCATAACGCTCAGCCGATATTCCACGTTCCCCGGCCATAATGGTCACCGGATCGCCGGGGATCATATGGACAAAAGCAAAAGTCAGTAAAGTAATGCCAATAAACGTTGGGATTACCAACCCCAGACGTCGGAGTATGAACTGCAACATATCCCGAACTCTCTTTTTTTAAATGCCGGTTACAGCTCTCAGGCCGTTTGGCTTGATAAGGGGGAGGACTTTCCCCCTTTGGCTCACAATTTAATCAATACCTTAAGTCAGAACAGGATTATTCGAGAGACACGTTGCTGAAAATATGTCTGCCTAGAGGATCAACGACGTAACCTTTGACCTCTTTACGGATCGGTTCATATACCGTGGAATGAGCCACAATCAGGGCTGGAACCTGTTCGTGCATCACAGCTTGAGCCTGTTTATAAAGCTCAACACGTTTAGCATGCTCAGAAACGATGCGGGCTGGCTGTATAGCATCTTCAAACGGTTTGTAACACCATTTAGAGTAGTTGGAACCTCGCTCTTTGGCTGCACAGCTAAACAAAGTTGCGAAGAAGTTATCTGGATCACCATTGTCTCCCGTCCAACCCATCATGACAATTTGATGCTCGCCATCTTTAGCTCGCTTCAAATATTCGCCCCATTCATAGCTGACAATTTTGGCCTTAACACCAATTTTTCCCCAGTCAGCCTGGACCATTTCAGCCATACGACGGGCATTCGGGTTGTATGGACGCTGTACCGGCATTGCCCACAGATCAATGGTAAAACCACTTCCCATCCCTGCTTCTTTTAGGAGCTGTTTCGCTTTTTCTGGATCGTACTGATAATCTTTAAGATCATTGTCGTAACCCCACATGGTTGGTGGGATCAGATTTTTGGCTTTCTGACCAGCGCCCTGATAAACCGCTTCAACGATAGCATCTTTATTGACTGCCATCGTCAACGCTTGACGAACTTTGACGTTATCCAATGGCTTTTTAATGACATTGAAAGCGACATAACCGACATTCAGACCCGGCTGTTCCAGCAAAACGATATCTTTATCCTGTTTCATGCGGGCAATATCCGCCGGATTTGGATATGGCATGATCTGACATTCGTTTTTCTGTAATTTTGCATAACGAACGGATGCATCAGGAGTAATAGAGAAAACTAGCCGGTCAACTTTGGCTTTATCTCCCCAATATTCTTTGAAGGCTTTATACAGAATGCGAGAATCTTTCTGATATTGCACCAACTGGAACGGTCCTGTACCAATTGGATTCAGATCGACTTTCTCCGGTGTACCGGCTTTCATCATCTTATCTGCATATTCTGCTGACATAATAGAGGCGAAATCCATGCCTAAGTCAGCCAGGAATGGGGCTTCCGGGCGGCTCAATTCAATCCGGACAGTATAATCGTCTACTTTTTCAACCTTATTGATCATCTCACTCATACCCATGCCAATGAAATATTCATAGCTGCCGCCTGACACCTTGTGGTATGGGTGATTTGCATCTTTTTGCCGCATGAAAGTGTAGATCACATCATCAGCATTAAATTCTCGGCTTGGTTTGAAGTCTTTGCTATCGTGCCACTTAACACCTTTGCGCAGATGAAAAGTGTAAACTTTACCATCATCGCTAATATCCCATCTTTCAGCCAGGCTCGGGATAATTTCAGTTGTACCTGTTTTGAACTCAACCAAACGGTTATACAGTGGTCTGGAGCTGGCATCATAAGTTGTGCCAGCGGTGAACAATTGTGGATTAAAGCCTTCCGGTGAGCCTTCGGAGCAGTAAACCAATGTTTTTGCCTGAACGCTGGCGGTTACGGCCAATGCAACTAAACTGACCCCTAGCTTCAATAACTTCGCTCTTTTAGAGAAAGTTGTCATTTTCTTGCACTCCATTTGTGATGTTGTTATGTACAGCCAGAATCCGCACTTCCTGTCAGAAACTGCGCTGTCTAGATTTTGTTTATTATTTTCAGCTTATCAATTAAACAACTGTTGTCTCTTGCGTCAATAAGATCTCAACAGATGTCATAAACAACAGGAAAACACAAAGGAAACTAATAATTAACATAGTTAGCACAAAAACATGACAATGCGCACATTTTATAGACAAAAAGACCATAAAAAGCTCATGGATGCAGGATTAACCACTGTTAACTTGTGCGCAAAATTTGTGGCTGTTTGATTAATTAGTAAACGATTATTTCAGAGAAAAAGATGATAACTGGCATAAAATGCTGTGTGCCGAATAAAGTCGGCACCTGAAAAATAAGTTAAATAAGTATAACATTAATAATATAAATAAATACAAAAACCCGTTACTCGTTTATCTACTTTTCATCGCTTCTGGTTTCATTAATAATTAACTAGTAAATTAACGACCGTTGCCATTATCAGGTCGCTATTAATGCTAGATAGGTTTCAAATATTCACCTCATTCTTCAATTCTCCTAATTTCTTCATAATTTTGTTGGATAACATCTTTATACCCTATTTGTCTTTTTTATCTTACTTACACCAAGAATGATTAATAAAGAAACTATAACCGAAGCTGCAATCAAACTTTCAACAGAAAACGCGATACGTGAATCAAGATATTGGAAAAGAATCGTAAATACAGGTATCAGTAAAAATAATAAAGAGACATGAAGGGGGGTAATGGCATTAATTGCCTTCAGTACGAGATAAATTGGAAGTAAGTGCCCGACAGCAACAAGAATCAACATCGGAAGAATCATATCAATATTCAAACTAAGAGAAACATCGGAGAGTGAAATATAACAAAATGAAAGTATTACCATTAAAATACTTCTAACAGACAATATCTCATATGTTTGCCATTTTTCCTTGAATAATTTCTTAGAAAAAATAGTGTATAATACCGTTCCTACAGCACCAATTATCACACTAACAATGCCAATAATCCTATCCTGAGTTGAGGTTGATGATAATCCACTATTTCCTAAAAATACATTCACTAGCATCACACCTACACCAATGAGAACTAACCAAGATATGACGACTTCCAATTTTTCTGTTTTTGCCTCGTTTTTATCGATAAAAGATGAAAGGAGGATTGTTATCGCAGGACCACAAGCCACTGAAGCTACCCCCACTATTGCAGGCTCAAGAAAACGTAGCGAAATGATTAACCCCCCCCAATTTAATAGAATTGAGATATTAACAATTAACACCAATAAGGTGTTCTTGCGGACCTTCACAATTAATTGATCAATCCCTTTGAAAATACTTATCATCATAAATAATAAAGTAGATGATATAAAGCAATAAAAGATAACAATAGCTGAATTTATCGATTGTGTTAAATACGCAACAAACACATCAAATGCTGCACTGATGAGGCAAAAAATAACCCCATATATTACGCCATTATATGAAGACATATATCACCTATTATTCTCTTATTCCAAAAATTAAATTTCCGATATTTGATTCCTTTTGTTATTGCGGATTCATCTTTAATATTTCCTGTCGAACAGTCCATCAATGTCATGTTTAGCCGTATCTTACCTTCTTTTTCTAACGTATTAACGATATGCAAAAATATCCTGTCTTTATGCCTACTGATAAAATTTTGATATTCACGCTTCGAAAATACTCGATTATCGTTTATTCTAAACTTATTAATTTCTAGTAAAACTATGTTACCTATGTCATTTAATTTCATATTTACATTCCATTTGATGCTCATAGAATATAATATTCATACACTATTCTTATGTTTTTTCAAACAAGTCATTTAATGAATGAGATATATTTCTCAGATGGATAAATTAAATATCATGGATAGTAATTAAATGTTATTTTTTACTATGATATTATTAGTCTATACCCTATGGATTTCAAGATGCATCGCGGCGGCAAGGGAGAGAATCCCCGGGAGTATAGAGAACTATGTGACCGGGGTGAGCGAGTGTAGCCAACACAGAAGCAACTTGAAAGATGACGGGTATATACGTAATTTTCCTACAGGATTACTGATACAAGAGATTAAATAAATCTCAAGTTAAATAGCGTAATTTATACAGGATTATGTGGAATTACATTAAAAAATGGAAAGTCAATGGAAATGTTATCTACTGAAAAAAAATGCTTAAAAGAAACGAACAATCAAATATTATCAGTCCATTCAACATTGCTGCACGAGAGTTCACTATCATTTACTATCCAAGGTGAAACCTCTCGTTGTGACCAAATTATTCAAAAAGGTGATCACGCGCTAATAGGGATAAACCCCTTTAACTCGCGTTTTTCAAAAGACTATGTAGTGGACCTTATTCAGTGGTCAAGTCATTATTTCCGACAAGTCGACATATTATTACCTTGTGAACGTGAAGCTTCACGCCTTTTAGTCGCTAGTGGAATTGATAATGTTAAAGCTATCAAGAAAACACATCGCGAAATTAGACGTCATTTACGTAACCTTGATTATGTTATTTCCACAGCAACATTGAAAAGTAAGCAAATCAGAGTCATCCAATTTAGTGACTTTTCACTAAACCATGACTACCAATCTCTTAAAACACAAGTTGAAAACGCGTTTAATGAATCAGAATCTTTTAAAAAAAGCTGTCTTGATATGTCCTTTCAAGCCATAAAAGGGCGACTAAAAGGTACTGGGCAATACTTTGGTCAAATTGACCTACAATTAGTATATAAAGCGTTGCCATATATTTTCGCTGAAATTCCTTTTTACCTCAATACCCCTCGATTACTTGGGGTAAAGTATTCTACGTTACTTTATCACCGCCCTTGGTCAATCGGAAAAGGGTTATTTAACGGTAGTTATCCTATACAAGTAGCAGATAAACAAAGTTACGGAATCGTCACTCAATTATAAAACACAAACAGTCTGATGAAATAGTCACTGCGTTTAAAGTTAATACGCTCTTAGTACCAAATATCTTTAGAAAGGAAGCAAAATAATGGCTAAATTAAGCTCTTTCAACATTCACGATCCCAAATTCATAAAAAATCCTTACGATTTTTACGACATTTTGCATAAACAAGATTTAGTTTATTTTGAACAATCCCAAAATAGCTATTTTATTGGCAAATATGAGGATGTTGACGCTATTTTAAAATCCTCAATTTTCAATACTAAGCCATTAACTGCACTTGCCGAACCGGTTATGGGGGATCGCGTTCTTGCTCAAATGGAAGGTGAAGAGCATGCGTGTAAACGAAAATTCATAATGCAAGGACTTTCAAGAGATTATTTTAATCGCTACTACGAACCCATGATTCGAAAGATTACTGAAGATCTCTTACAACCTTATATGGAAAAAGGAAATATAGATATTGTTAATGACTTTGGCCGCGATTATGCCGTATTAGTGACATTAGGTATTCTCGGACTGCCAAGTGATAACTATCGTGATATAGCTGAATGGCACAAGGGTATCGCCAGTTTTATTACCCAGTTTGACCAAACAGAACTAGAAAAAATGCACAGTCTTGAATGTAGTCAGAAATTAATTCGCTTACTAAAGCCTATAATAGATCAGAGACGGCGTAATCCCAGTAAGGACATTATATCTATATTCTGTCAAGATACAGCGATGTCCATGAGTGAAATTACAGCACTGTGTTTAAACATTCTATTAGCGGCTACAGAACCTGCTGACAAGATATTAGCAATGATGCTTAATCACTTAATATCTAATCCGAGTATGCTTGATGTAGTTCTCAAAGATCGCAGCTTAGTTCGAGATGCATTTGAAGAAACTTTACGTCTGACATCCCCCGTACAACTCATTCCAAGAGAGGCGAGTGAAGACGTCACTATTTCTGGTATCGATATACCTAAAGGCGCTGTAGTATTTTGTATGATTGGCGCAGCTAATCGTGATCCATCGGTTTTTCACAAACCAAATGAATTTGATCTATATCGAAGAAAAAATACCACTTCTCCACAGAAAGCAAATCGAAAAAGACATTTAGCTTTTGGTGCAGGTACTCATGCCTGTGCTGCGGCTGCATTTTCACTCAGTCAGTTGGAAGTTTCATCCAATATTATTTTGGATCGCCTGCCCAATTTACGTTTTGCTGATAACTATCATTATCAAGAAACAGGCGTGTATACACGAGGACCTTCTAAACTCCTTTTGAGTTTTGATCCAATAGCATCTTCTGCTATCAAGGAATAGTCGCCTTTATCTGAAAATCACCGTAGAGACGTTGAATTTTCACTACTGTTAACGAATGAAGCACAAAAGAAAAAACCCCGCTCAAAAAGCGGGGTTCTCTAAATTCTGGTCGGCGAGAGAGGATTCGAACCTCCGACCCACTGGTCCCAAACCAGTTGCGCTACCAAGCTGCGCTACTCGCCGAAAACGAGCCGAATCTTACTGCGCTCGCTACAGGCCGTCAATACCTTTTTGATAACCAGAGATTAGTTGCTGATAAAAACAACTGAAAGCCAGTGATGTCGCACTTTCTCACAGATTTCACATCACGCTTAAATTGACTTGAATATCTTGGCTGACGCATCAGATACCAAGCTGATCGAATAAATCATCAGCATCCTTTGCCTGACGAATGTCTTCACCACGATCACTCTTAGCCAAAGTTTCGGCAGTCAATTTATTAGGTGCTCGCATTTCAAACGGTAATGCTTTTTCCTTCGCAACTTTAGTCAAGGTGATACGCTCCAGATCAGATAGGTTAACCCCATACCAACCAAAACCTCGGTAAAATCAATGCCAAGGGCATTAAGTTCCGGCTATCGCATTTCACAACAGCCGGAATTGACTATTTCAGGTCATTATTGCAGTAACGAAATATCTGCCACTCTCAGGAACAAGTCACGCAACTCACTTAACAAAGTTAAGCGATTTACTCGCACCTGTAAGTCTTCATCCATCACCATCACATTGTCAAAGAAAGCATCAACAACTTCACGCAAAGATGCCAACTCAACCAACGCTTCCTGATAGCGACCTTTAGCAAATAGAGGTGCGAGTTTATCCTGTAAAACTATCAGATGCGTTGCCAGTTTCACCTCTTCTGGCGCTTTCAACGTAGAAACATCTACTTTCTCGTTCAATGTCTCTTCAGACTTCGCCAGAATGTTAGAAACGCGCTTATTCGCCGCGGCTAACGCTGCGGCTTCATCCAGTGTACGGAAGTGGGTCACCGCTTTAACACGAGCATCGAAATCAGCAGGCTGCGTTGGACGACGTGCTAATACCGCTTGAATGGTATCGACGCGGTAGCCCTGCTCCTGATACCAAGCACGGAAACGGCCAAGCATAAATTCCACCACATCATCCGTAACCTTGGCATTTGTCAGCTTGTCACCATACAGGCGAACTGCTTCTTCTGTCAGTGTCTGCAAATCCAGTGGCAATTTTTTCTCAACGATAATACGTAGAGCACCCAACGCAGCACGACGCAGCGCAAACGGATCTTTATCGCCTCTCGGATGCTGACCAATACCAAAAATACCCGCCAGAGTATCCATTTTGTCAGCGATCGCTAACGCACAAGAAACGCCTGTAGAAGGCAGTTCATCCCCCGCAAAACGCGGCTGATACTGCTCATTCAATGCCAGAGCAACATCCTCTGCTTCACCGTCATGACGGGCGTAATGCATTCCCATCACACCTTGTGTATCGGTGAACTCAAATACCATGTTGGTCATCAAGTCACATTTGGACAACAAACCCGCACGGGTAGCATGATTCACATCAGCGCCAATTTTCTCTGCAATCCAACCGGCCAACGCCTGAATACGATCCGTTTTATCACGCAAAGTACCAAGTTGTTTCTGGAACAAAACCGTCTCCAGACGAGGTAAATTATCTTCCAGACGCTGTTTACGATCCGTCTTAAAGAAAAATTCTGCGTCGGCCAAACGTGGACGAACCACCTTCTCGTTACCGTCAATGATTTGTTGTGGATCAGAAGAGTCAATGTTGGCAACAAAGATAAAGTTTGCCATCAATTTGCCCGCATTGTCGTAAACCGGGAAGTATTTCTGGTCACCTTTCATGGTGTAAACCAATGCTTCGGCTGGCACTTCAAGGAATTTCTCTTCAAATTTCGCTGTCAGCACAACCGGCCATTCAACCAATGAAGTCACCTCTTCCAGTAAACTGTCACTGATATCAGCAACGCCGCCTAGCTTAATCGCCGCCTGTTCTACATCCTGCTTAATGAGTACCTTACGGGTTGTATAATCTGCAAGCACTCTACCACGTTGCTGCAAAATCTCTGGATACTGCTCTGCATTATCAATCGCAAATTCAGATTCACCCATAAAGCGGTGACCACGAATGACACGTGCGGATTTAATACCCAGAATTTCGCCTTCAATCAGTTCATCACCAAACAACATGGTAACGGTATGAACTGGGCGAACAAACTGAGTCTCTTTATCGCTCCAACGCATCAATTTAGGAATTGGCAACTTATTTAGTGCACTGTTAACCATAGCCGCCAGCAACTCTTTGACACTACGGCCTTTAACCAGCGCACGATACAACAGCCATTCGCCTTTATCTGTCACTAAACGTTCAGCCTGAGCAGCCGTGATACCACAACCGCGAGCCCAACCTTCAGCCGCTTTTGTCGGTTTACCCTCAGTATCAAATGCCTGAGCAATCGCTGGACCGCGTTTTTCGACTTCACGATCAGCTTGCGCCTCATCCAGATTAGCAACTTTTAGTGCCAGACGACGCGGCGTGGCAAACCAACTGATTTCACCATACGCTAAATTCGCGTTATCCAACTCCGCCGCAAAATTAGCAGCAAATGCTTCAGCTAATGAACGAAGAGCCTTCGGCGGCAACTCTTCTGTGCCGATTTCCACCAGGAAAGTCTGTTGAGTCATGACAGCCTCTTAGTTCTGATTCTTGTTACACATAGGGAAGCCTAACGCCTCGCGGGAGGCATAATATGCTTCGGCAACAGCTTTGGTCAGGGTGCGAATGCGCAGGATATAACGCTGGCGTTCAGTCACCGAGATAGCTTTACGGGCATCCAGCAAGTTGAATGTATGGCCCGCTTTGAGAATACGTTCATAAGCTGGCAACGGTAGCGGCGTTTCTAATGCCAGCAGGTCCTGAGCCTCTTTTTCATATTGTTCGAAGCAGGTAAACAGGAAATCAACATCTGCATGTTCAAAATTATAAGTGGATTGTTCCACTTCATTTTGATGATAAATATCGCCATAGGTGGTTTTGCCCAGCGGGCCATCACACCAAACCAGATCATAAACACTGTCTACGCCTTGGATATACATTGCCAGACGCTCAAGACCGTAAGTGATCTCACCCGTGACAGGTTTACACTCAAGACCACCTACCTGTTGGAAGTAAGTAAACTGAGTCACTTCCATCCCGTTAAGCCACACTTCCCAACCCAATCCCCAAGCGCCTAACGTTGGGTTTTCCCAGTTATCTTCAACAAAACGGATGTCATGAACCGTCGGGTCTAACCCTAGCGCCTTCAGAGAATCCAGATACAATTCCTGAATATTGTCTGGGGATGGTTTAATAATGACCTGAAACTGATAGTAATGCTGTAAACGGTTAGGGTTTTCACCATAACGGCCATCGGTCGGACGGCGAGAAGGTTGTACATAAGCAGCAGCAATTGGCTCCGGGCCAAGTGCACGCAGGCAAGTTATGGGATGAGAAGTACCCGCGCCAACTTCCATGTCCAGTGGTTGGACAATGGTGCAGCCCTGGCGCGCCCAATAATCCTGTAATGTCAGGATCAGCCCCTGAAAGGTCTTGGTATCAAACTTTTGCATGTTGGATCCGCACGCGATACATATGAATTTGAAAGGAAGTAGGCCAGTATACCCTTTGACTTTAAGATATACAGCACTGAATTCGCTCTTAATTTCGCCTTGAAATAAAAAAATCTCAATTTGGTTATTTTACTTGTATATCTATACAGTTAAGGTACTGTCAATGACCAACCACTCATACTGAAAGTAACGACTATTGGAATTAACACGTATGGAATTAACACGCTGCCATTGGGTTACCTCTGATCCTCAATATCTGGCTTATCACGACAATGAATGGGGGAAACCGCTACAAGATAGCCAAAAGTTGTTTGAAATGATTTGCCTGGAAGGGCAACAATCTGGGCTATCATGGCTGACTATTCTGAAAAAACGCGAAGGCTATCGTAAATGTTTTCATCAGTTTGACCCGGTAAAAATTGCCGTCATGGATGAAAATGATGTGGCACGGCTGATGCTTGATCCCGCTATTGTCCGCAATCGCGCCAAAATTAACGCTATTATCAACAATGCGCGGGCATATCTTAAAATGCAACAACAGGGTGAAGAATTCAGCACCTTTATCTGGCGTTTTGTTGATAACAAACCGATTATTAATCAGTGGAAAACCATCACAGAGGTGCCGATAAAAACAGATCTTTCAGATGAGTTATCACAAGCTCTGAAAAAAAGGGGGTTTAAATTTATCGGCAGTACCACTTGCTATGCATTTATGCAGGCAACTGGCTTGGTCAATGACCATATAACTGACTGTTTATGTAGAAAATAAATTCAGTGAATTACAATAGTCTCAAGATTAACACCAATAATAAAACTGGATATTAACCAAACATTTAGCTCTTTATTTTAAATGTTAAATTAAATGCCATATTAAATAATTAATAGTCATAATTTTCCAGATTGCACCTCGATAATACGAAGGGTATGGTGTTATTTCTTCTACTTTAAATAACACACCGACAACGAACACGGCTATGATTTTTTCTCAATTCGGTAACAAGTTTACACAAGACGCAGGTATAACCCGCCTGATGAATGACCTTAATCAAGGGTTGCGGACACCTGGTGCAATTATGCTGGGTGGTGGTAATCCGGCACATATCCCGGAAATGGATGACTATTTTCAGCAATTACTGACAGAGATGGTCGCAAGCGGCCAACTCACGGAAACACTATGCAACTATGATGGCCCTCAGGGTAAAGATACGCTAATTCGAGCATTGGCAGAGATGCTGCGCGAAAAACTTGGCTGGGAAATTGGTACACAAAATATTGCCTTGACCAATGGCAGCCAAAGTGCGTTCTTTTATCTATTTAACCTGCTAGCTGGGCGCGGAGAAGATGGCTCTGTCCGCAAAGTGCTGTTTCCACTAGCACCGGAATATATTGGTTATTCTGACTCAGGGCTGGATGAAGGCTTATTTGTTGCCAATAAACCCAATATTGAATTCTTGCCAGAAGGCCAATTCAAATATCATGTTGATTTTGACCATCTCAATATTACCGAAGATATTGGCCTGATCTGTGTTTCTCGCCCAACCAACCCAACGGGTAACGTTATCACTGATGAAGAGTTACAACGGCTAGATTATCTGGCTCAACAACACCAGATTCCATTACTCATTGATAATGCTTATGGCGTGCCATTCCCGGGTATTATTTTTAGCGAAGCTACACCATTGTGGAACCCTAATACTATTCTGTGCATGAGCCTATCCAAATTAGGGCTGCCCGGTTCACGCTGCGGAATCATTATCGCTAACGATAAAATCATCAATGCCGTCAGTAACATGAATGGTATCATCAGCCTTGCGCCGGGCGGTGTCGGCCCCGCAATGGCATTGGAAATGATCCGTCGCAATGACCTGCTTCGTTTGTCACAGGAAATTATCCGCCCGTTCTATCAACAACGGGTTCAAGACGTGATTCAGATTATCCGTCGTTATCTACCGGCGGAACTTTGCCTTATCCATAAACCAGAAGGTGCCATTTTTTTGTGGCTGTGGTTTAAAAATCTGCCGATAACCACAGAAACGCTTTATCAAAGACTGAAAAAACGTGGTGTGTTAATGGTTCCAGGTCACTATTTCTTCCCCGGATTGGAACAAGACTGGCCGCATGCTCATGAATGCATGCGTATGAATTATGTTCCTGATCCGGAAAGTATTGCCAAAGGGATTGCGATTTTGGCAGAAGAAATTGAGCGGGCACATCAGCAAGCAGCCTGAAATCAATATAGTAATTAAATCAATATAGTAAAAAAGCTCCTGCCCGGAAATGCAGGAGCAAAATGATAACGAGGACTTTACATAATTATTTTCAGAATTTGTAGAATGCTTTGTGCATAAAGAAGAGAAAGAAACACGCCTTGTTTGCCCACTCTCCTTAAGCAGCCTCTATTCAATCAGAAATTTCTAAATCCAATGCCTCGAATAGGCGTGTTTTTGTGCGTTTACTGATGGCTAATGCAAGAGTACATTACGCATTAATGAGACTTTCAGCCGATATGCCAAACTGCTTATTCAGTTTCCGTATTATCACGGTTAAGTAGGGGAATATCCTGCATACATAACCCATTCAAGTTTGGGTTACGAACTGCAATATTCATGGTTTGCAAAATTTCGCGACTACAACCATTTTGGCTATCAAATTCTTTAACAAAAGTTAAAAAACCGGGAGATTAGTTCTGTTTACTTACTGATTCTGTCAGAAATTAAATAGCCATGATGCAGTTAATCACACAAATTATAAGGATTTATCACCCCCCAAAGGAGCACAACACTCACGATAACGATGTGACCGGGGTGAGCAAGTGCCATTAACAAAGAAGCAACTTGAAAGATAACGGGTATAGATTATCCAAATCATCATGATGACTTACATTATTTTTTATTAATTAAAAAACAGAAAAAAATCCTGTTACATAAAAAATTCACGACTTTTTGATATCAGGGCTATGGTCAATGTTGTATAACCTGATTATAGTGATTGATATCAAAACTCTTCATTAAGAGATTTGGGAAAATAAAAATTACCCAACAAGCTTATGCAAGAGCAAACTATTTCAGCGGCTTAGCTATACGAGATCGATAGAACCAATGAAGAATAATAAATTAATTCTATTTTGCGTCACATTAGGATGGTTGTTAATTAGCGGGTGCACCAGCATCATGACACATTCAGGGCCTAGCCGCGGTTATTATCCCGGAGCTAAAGCTAACATTGAAATGTTAAAAGACAAAGATACGGGTTGGGTAATGAAACCATTACTCGCGATTGATCTGCCTTTTTCTGCGCTATTAGATACTCTCTTATTACCTTATGACTATATAAAATCTGACGAAGATCAATCAACAAGTTCACCAAAAGAGCGAATTGAAAAAATAGAAAAAGCACAGCGTCAAACCAAAACCAATTAATTGATAATCCGTTCCGGTTTATTTATTGCCACCAGCGGAGAGTGAACTGACGGCAAATATATTTATTTCAATCCGGTTTCCACTAGGAAAATTTGCATATAACCATCGACTTCACGCATAAATGCAATATGATGACTATCCGGTGAAATCACCACCGCATCCGCAGCAGGCGCTTTTTCTGTACGCTTTGTCAAACGTTGCATCTGACCATTTTGTACATCGCACAGCATCACACTGTTATCACAAATAAAAGCAACAAACTGACCACTATTTTCCCAACTAAAAGCAGATTGAATGCCACAGTAACTCTGAGTTATTTGACGTAGCTCGCCACCATTTGGCGATATTGTCCACAATTGCACAATACCATTATCATCTTTCATTAGAAAACCAATCTGTTCACCATTCGGTGAAGCACGCAACCAGTGACGCGGGTTATTCACGACTCCCGGCCAGCGTTTGTGGCTGGTCAATGTCAAACGACGCTGCATTACACTGGCAGGCGGCGCAGGTAACGTTGTTTCCGTACCTTGCAGCGGTTTTTCCCCTGCTATCGCATAATCAGCATCCTGTTCAGGTAAATCAACGATATAGACTTCCGGTACTTTTTCCCCTGTTGCAGAAATAGTATCGCCAATAAATGCCAATGCCCAACGCTGCCAATTACCATCCGCTTTACGATATCCTGCTTGACCTACCCAACACTCTTCATAGGCGCGGTTAATATCATCACTGCCCGGCTCCGGCCGGAAAGTAGTAATACTAACCACAACGGAGAAATAGCTACCATCATATTCACGGGGATGGTGCTTAGGTGGTTCAACTGGTTTGAGGGGCACAGCCACGGCGATATTGCGCAAATCCAGCGCTGGATCAAGCTTATGCATAACATGGTCGTTATAAGTAAAACTTAGACGGCTACCATCCGGGCTGAATACATGAACGTGACTGCCTCCGCGCAACGCTCCCGGGGTATAAGGGGCAGTAATATCCATTGCATCCAGCGTAACCGCTTTTCCCGAAGAATCCTCACTGACAATGACGCCCCGACGGTGATGAAAGTCATAGTGCCATTGCTCATCTGGGCATTCTGGCCCATGAATAAACGCATATCGGACAGGTTCTGTTGGGCTGACTGTCACCACGCCAACATGAGCGCCCTCCTTTGCCTGATAGATAATTTCTGTTTTTCCACTCTGCACATGAATTTTTTCTATCGTTAAACCAGTAAAAGAAGCACCGTTGGGACGAACATCATAAGCTAACCATTGGCTGTCTGGTGTCCAGATATTAATATTAGTAAGCTGGTGGCTACGGTTATCTAACGTGATTTGCCGTTCCTGAAAGGCCATTTTATTATCCTTGCATCAGGTTTTTTCGGATAAATAATATTAATCCGAAATGGATGGAACTAAAAAATTTCAGTCGAGACTTTACCACTTCGACATTACTCTTACTTTTTTATGCTACGTACATTTCATTTCTATGTTACTAAGTGTTCTTTATATCATCGGTATTACTGCTGAAGCGATGACCGGGGCTTTAGCTGCGGGCCGCCGTAAAATGGATATGTTCGGCGTGATTATTATTGCTTCCGTAACGGCGATTGGCGGTGGCTCCGTTCGAGATATACTACTAGGGCATTATCCCCTCGGTTGGGTTAAGCATCCTGAATATATCGTCACCGTTGCCTGTGCCGCCGTAATCACCACTTGGGTTGCGCCGATGATGAAGCATTTGCGCCGCCTGTTTCTGATCCTTGATGCCATTGGCTTGATTGTCTTCTCCATTCTTGGCGCTCAGATTGCGTTGGATATGAGCTATGGCCCAATCATTGCTTCCATTGCGGCGGTTATTACCGGTGTTTTCGGTGGTGTGTTACGCGATATGTTGTGTAACACCATTCCGTTGGTTTTCCAGAAAGAGATCTATGCGGGTGTCTCCTTTACCGCCGCCTGGTTATATATTGGCTTACAGCACACACCGTTACCGCAAAACGGCATTGTTCTGATTACCCTGATCGCCGGTCTGACAGCAAGATTGGTTGCTATTCGCTACCGTCTTGGATTACCGGTCTTTAATTACGAACACTCCGATCACTGAACCATATCAGCGGGGTTAACTACGACCCCGTTTTCCCGGTCAAAACCCGTTATCCCTGCCACTGACAGTTTCTCTGCAATCGCTTTAATCTGCTTGTCATTGACAAAATCAGACAACTTTTTCAACTGCCCGACAGTAAGCTGTTGTTTTAATTGTGCCGCGGCTAATTTCTGCTCCAGTTGCTGCCAGTGATAAACATTATCAGACAGCTTATCCATATAAGGCACTCCAATCCCTTTCATCCAGTAGGAAAAAGGCTGATTTTTTGCCTTGCTGAATTGCGAATAAATAGCCTGTGCCCGTTTATCTCCGATTCCTGGTAAGTCCGCAATTTGTTGAGCTGAAAGCGCTAACCAACCGGTTAAATCAGTGACTAACTTCCGGTCGGTCAACATTACCCAACTACCGCTACTGACACCTGTCATTTGCAGATTTTCACCAAGCCATTTCAATCGTGCATTAAATTGTTGTTCACAACCCACCGTTAACGTCAAACAACTTAGTGCATGATAATGCTGCTTATCCGGTGGCTGAATATCCTGACGCTCTTTGATCCGCCATACCACCTGAGCTAATTTCGGGATACCATGGCCTGCCAATGTCAGCGTCACCTGATCCCCCGGTAATACATCCAACTGCCGCCAACGACGAACAGAACCAATATTGACTCTGCTTATCTGCCGATCATCCAGTTTCACTTTATCCAGCCCAAGAACCACTGAGATTTTGCCCGTTCTGCCAATAGTAAAATTAACTTCCCTGACTTGTGTAACCTGATGGCGTAAAGGGTGTTTCCATGCCACAGCCCAACTGTTAGATCCAGACCGCCACTGGTTTCCTTTAGGTTCAATTTCCTGTTTCAGCACGATACCGTCTGTAGCAAAAGGCATGGGTTGTTCAAAATAGTGCATCCGCAGTTTCTGCACCTGCTCTGGTTCCTCTATTTTATGACTGTAGCGAAGCGCCAATGGAAACCCCATATCTGCCAGTTTGCGCAATTTACTTTCCATCTCCGCAGGGCCATCCGGCCAGCTCCAGATAAACAAACCTATTTGTTTTAATTCTGACGAATGGTCCTTACGCATCATCAAACCCGCAACCCGATTACGAGCGCCATCACTCCCCAATAATTGCTGTCTATGCTCCTCTTTATGCAGAAAGAGTTCTCCTTGCAATACCAAATCAGGTGGAGCATTTTCTATATTCTGCGGAATATCGGGAATATATCGGCTTTTTGCTGTCCAATTTACCCCTTCGGCACCATTGCCCCGGCTGATTAATGAAACAAGTTTCCCGTTCTGATAAACCAATGTTACCGCTACACCATCAATCTTTGGCTGTAACCAGACAGGTAATCTACCGTGCAACCATCGGTTAATTTCCTGCTTGTCTTTCAGTTTACTTAATCCGGTATGAGCAACCGGATGAACAAGCTTATTATCAGGAAAAACTTCCACAGGAAAATCTGAATGGGGTGCTTGTTTCAGACAGAATTGCCAATGAGTCAGCTCCGACATTAATTGATCATAAACCTCATCATCGATCTCGCTGATCCCTTTCTGACGATAGAGCTGATCCCAGTGCGCCATCTGTTGCATCAAGCTGTTAGTTTCACGTTGTAATTTGTCCTGCGACCATTCGGGGCAATTCTTTTCTGTATTCGAAACAAAAATTTCAGCTGCAACTATCGGTGAACTGAAAACAATGAACAGAATTAATATCAATAAATTAAGCATCCGTTGCTCCTTGGCTATCCATGCATAACAACAAAATAGAGGATAAAGAGATGCTGTCCAAGGCAGAGATAATAACTTTGCGAAGCGCTTCGAAGAATAACTGCCTGAAATCCCAAGGTAGCGGACTTTTTCATACATTACACAGAGCGGATATTTATGGTGAAAGCCTGATGTATTTAATATTTGATTCAGGGCTGCCATCAACGATTCCCGCCCCAGAGGTTCTCATCGAAGACAGAGGTTTAATAACCGATAAACTTATCACATACGATAAGTTCAAGGGTCGATATTAAATATGCCACCCAAAATTCAGGCTCGTATCCTAAAAAGGATCTTGGTCTCGCTTATAAACGAATGAAAGAGGTTATAAAATGAGCAAATTAAAATCCCTAAAATCCAAAGCATTAGCTAACTCAGATGTAAAAGCTGAGTATGATGCGCTAGAGACAGAATTCGAGCTAATTAATACTTTATTACGCATGCGGCATGCTGCTGGTCTAACGCAAAACCAAGTTGCACAGCGTATGGGAACAAAAGAGGCGAATATTTCCAGGCTTGAAAAAGGAAACGGAAACCCAACACTTAAGACACTATTGAACTACGCCAGAGCTTGCAATTGTGAATTACATTTTGGCTTCAAAACAACTTAATCCAAACGATATAGAAAAGTACCTTCGGGTGTGCTTCATCAGCTTACGTTCGCCTTTACCGATGAGGATCGTCTCAACAGCACAAATGAGCATCAATTTGCTCGCTCCATTCGGTCCCGCAATAACCCATAGCTGAGGCCGATGCGTCACTCTTCCAAAACCTCAACTACCTGCTCGGTACCACTCATAAAACTAACCAGTTCCCTACGGCCACCTGGATATTCCTTAATAACCACCCCTGATGGAGTGTCAAACTCCGCATAATAAATTGGTTCACCAGCATTGAGGTGAGCACGCGCCTCTGAACCATCGTCATTTGCCAGTTGAGCATCAAAGATAGCCATAAAAGCGCGCTCTTGCGCCGGTGACATTTTTGCTAAATTTTGCAGTTCAAGCCTCATCGCTGTAACCCCTGTAATTTGCACCACAAACTTATGACAGATAAAACTAACTAATGAATATTAAGGTAACAACTGTCGATAAATCACACACCACAGTATGCAGTGTAAATTCCATTCATACTCCGAACAACCCTTATCAATAAATTAAGCATCCGTTGCTCCTTGGCTATCCATGCATAACAACAAAATAGAGGATAAAGAGATGATGTCCAAGGCAGAGATAATAACTTTGCGAAGCGGTTCGAAGAATAACTGCCTGAAATCCCAAGGTAGCGGACTTTTTTATATACTGCATAGAGCGGATATTTATGGTGAAAGCCTAAATCATTTAACTATTTATTGCATTTTAATTAATAATTAAATACACATGTTACTCTGAATACTTGCATATAAATAATTCTTGAGAACATTTATGGATATTACGACAAAAATATTAATAATTCTTTATTTTCTGTTTTACGATTAATTATTAGTAAATTAATTTACGTGTTAATATATTATTAACAACCATAATGATATATATTTCCTTTAAATCTCCCTGATCAAACTTCAACATTGTGAATTTTATAGCTTATTGATACAAAAGAAATTTAAAACGGATTAGAAAAATAGATTTACCATTAGTCTTAATTATTTTTTCCTATTATATTTAAAGAATAGACAACCTTATTCATATCAGTAGAAATGCAGCTTAACCCGCAAGGGATAGATTTCATGACATAGACTCCCTGTGGGAAAAGGTAAATTCGATATAACCTTCATTAGGAGAGTAATATGAATCAAAATAACGATTTCTCACCAAGTATGGATACCAACGACAATCCTATAAAACAATATTGGCAACCAGACAGGAATAGTGACGCTGATAATAATACGCCCATCGCCTCTACTAAAGAGGCAACTGCCATGTTATTACCAAATGGCAGAGTGATCGCTTGGGGAAATGGTCCTAGTAGTCAAATCCCGCCCGACATTGCTCAATTACAGGATATCGTTAGCTTGAGTGCAACAGATGATGCTTTTGCGGCACTACGGAAAAACCGGAGCGTGGTCGCTTGGGGAATCAAAAATGGGGGAGGTCAGGTTCCACCAGAAATTGCCCAATTGCGGGATATTGTCAGTATTAGTGCAATAGGTTCTGCTTTCGCAGCTCTACGATCAAACCGCAGCGTCGTCACCTGGGGATTCCAAGACTTAGGTGCTCAAATCCCACCAGAAATTATTCAATTGCAGGATATTGTCAGCATAAGAGCAACAAATTTTGCTTTTGCGGCTCTACGGGCAAATCACAGTGTTGTTACTTGGGGCGACCCATCTTCGGGTGGCAGTATTCCGTCGGAGATTGCCCAATTACAAGATATCGTCAGTCTGTGTACAACATCGAATGCTTTCGCGGCTCTACGGGCAGATCGCAGTGTGGTTGCCTGGGAAGGCAATAATATCAAAACTCCACCCGAAATTGCCGTATTGCAGGATATTACCAGTATAAGTGCAACAGAAACCGCATTTGCAGCCCTACGGATGAACGGTAGCGTCGTTGCCTGGGGATATGGCGATTATCAAGGCAATCAAGTCCCTTCCGGGATAACTCGATTACAAGATATCGTTAGCCTTAATGCATCAAGAAACTCATTCACAATAGTGCGAACCAATGGTCAGAGGGTAGGCTGGGGCTCTATTTACGACAATAAACTACATAATGAATATGATAGTTAGTTAATCCATTGAGCAGAAGTTTTACGGTACAGAAAAGGTAAATCCGATATGACCTTATTAGGAGAAGAAGATGAGCCAAAATAACGATTTCTCACCAAACATGGATACCCACGATAATTCTATAAAGTTATACCAGCAATTTGGGACATACGGTAATAGTAACTCCAACGACAAAATCTGCATCGTCCCTACGGCCTGGTCAACCGCCATGTTATTACCAAATGGCAGAGTGATCGCTTGGGGAGATGATGATGTCAGAAATATCCCACCCGAAATTGCTCAATTACAGGATATAGTCAACCTGACTTCAACAATCTCTGCTGTAGCCGCGCTGCGGGCAGACCGTAGCGTGGTCGCTTGGGGTGATCGAGACAACGGCGGCGAAGTCCCACCAGAAATTGCCAAATTACGGGATATTGTCAGTCTGAGTTCAACGTCGAGTGCTTTCGCCGCCCTGCGGGAAAACCGTAGTGTAGTCGCTTGGGGAGATCCAGATCAGAAAGCGCCAAATTGGGGAAGCCCAATCCCATCCGATATCGCTGAATTACAGGACATTGTCAGCCTAAGTTCAACATATTCTGCCTTCGCCGCCCTACGAGCGAATGGTAGTGTGGTCGCCTGGGGAAATCCATATCAAGGAGGGCAAGTCCCGTCTGACATTGCCCAATTAAAAGATATTGTCAGAATAAGTACAACTGCGAATACATTCGTGGCCCAGCGGGCGGATGATCAAGTCGTCTCCTGGGGTAAATATTCTGTACCTTCTAATATGAACTACAAGTATTTCGTCAGCCTAAGTTCAACATGGACTTCTTTCGCAGCCCTGCAAAAGGATGGCAGCGTGCTCGCTTGGGGAGATGGAGAATCAGGCGGCAGCGTCCCGACAGAAATTGCTAACTTAACGGACATTGTCAGCCTAAGTGCAACAGACAAAGCATTTGCTGCCCTGCGGGCAGACCGTAGTGTAGTTACCTGGGGTGATCCGAACTCTGGCGGTCAGGTACCACCCGAAATTGCCGCATTAAAGGATATAGTCAGCCTACATCCCGCAATAAGCTCACATCTAGCAAGAGGCTCATTCGCTGCCTTGAGGGCAAATCGCAGCGTAATCATCTGGGGGGCAAGTACCAGCATCCCACCCGAAATCGCCAACTTAACGGACATTGTCAGCCTAAGTGCAGCAAATGATGCGTTCGCTGCCCTAAGGGCAAATGGTAGCGTGGTCTCTTGGGGACACAGTGATCCAAGCGTCAAACTCCCATCTGGGATAGCCCGATTACAAGATATCGTCAGCCTAAGTACAACCGGTAAATCTTTCACAGTCTTACGACAGAATGGTCAGATATTAGCCTGGGATGTTGGTAACGATAATATAGTACATAGTGAATATGATGATTAATCCATTGTCATTATGAATGACTAAAAAACACGAAAACCAAGGCTGAACCATAATACCTCGGTTCAGCCTGTTGAGTATTCACTTTAAATCTCATCACACCCGCTCTCTGTTATTACTAACATTAACTTTCAAATAAAGATTAAAAGACTATGACTTTACGAAATAATTTGGGACGTAAATCCTAAAAACCCAAAAATAACTGACATTTTCATAAACAGGCTAGAGCGGATATTACAATAAACCCCTAGTGATTTTTCTTCCTTGCTTTACAGTTAATACTTAGCATATTAAGTTACATATTTACGTATTAATAAGAGTAGCCATAAAGATGTACATCCCCCCTAAATTCTGCCGCTCAAGTCTCATAATTTCAACCCTTACCACTTATAGATAAAAAAATAATCTGAAATCAACTACCAAAAAATTAATTTAGCATTAATCTTAAGTTATCAGCCGATAACTATTTCCTATTATCTTTTTTTAAAAATAATTGCTAATCTTATTTATGTCTTCGTAGCAATAGAAATTCAGCTTAACCCGCAAGGGATAGGTTTTATGGCATAGGTTCCCTGTAGGTAAAGGTAAATCCGATATAACCTTAAGTTAGGAGAGTAATATGAATCAAGACGATTTCTCCTCAAACATGAGTTCCAGCAATACTCTTACATGAACGAAACCGTGTAATAACAACCTGCACGGGTGACCCGATGCAGAGAATAATCATCTGAAAAAGGAGGGCCCTTAAAAGGCCAATACAATCTGGCCGGGACAGGGTTATCACAAAGAATGAAAATTTTTAATATGGCAACCGGGGAGCTATCCCCATCAGAGTATTATCAACCTAATCCTGCTGCACCCTCTTGGAACCCAACGTGGGCAATCAAAGCTCTCGGGCAACCGGTGATAAATGGGAAAGACAACAGGGGTAAGCCAATTCGTTACCCAGAATCACGTACCAGTCCCTTATTGAATGTCTTTCCGCCAGTAATAAATCGTAATTTTCCAAAGCCGAGAGTAGACGATATGACGCTGGAACAAGGCAGGTTCTGGATAAATGCACAAAACAGCATCTTCAAGGTCCCACGTGTGGTCACAGGCACGTATATCTGTCAGATGATTGCCGAACGTAAAGATGGACGTCCAGGGAAAGCCACAGCAATCCTCAAGACGGATGCTACCGTTGTAAATTATATACTCTACAGGTTCAAGGGAGACAAAAACGTTATGGAATCTAGCGTGAACGACCTGATTTACTCAGCAAACTGCCGAGGGACCGGATTTTCATGGGAGCGTAAACCCGAAGAGAAATTTGAATTGGAAAGTAAGTGGGAAAACGCGGCACTGACAATTAAAATGCAAGACACTTGCGATTGGATTTATGATGTTGCTTTCTGGACGCCACCAAGCAACAATCCAAATGGTCAGTTTAAAGACCCAGCCATCCTGAGACCTAATAGCCAACCTGGAGAAGCCAGATCCCTGTAATAACCCAGATAACCTATCTGGAATGAGAAGGCAGGTAGCAGCAATAAATAAAAATCTTTAACAGAACAACCGGGGAGTAATCCCCGGTTGAGCACTCAATGAATACAGTTGACATCCTCCCCGCCATAAAGAAGGTGTCGCAAAAGCTCATGTTATCCATTAAAATCTGCGCTCTTCCTTTAGGCGCAGATCTTTTATGACCTTATTCACTCGAAAACTGGAACCGTCTGCTTACACTAAACGTCATAGCGTATAACTTATCAAGGGCCGTTGCCCTGATATTATGGGCTATTTTTAGCTTGTCTGGGTTGTCAGTTCCAATAACAGGCAATAAATCTCTGTGGGTTTATTGTCAATGCTGGCCTTTTGCGACACCCTCTAATTTGAAATATTAGCTTACCTGCCCTCTGTTATTACCAAATTAAGTTACTCGTTCACGTAATAATAGTCATAAAGATGTATATCCCCGCTAAATCCCTCTGCCTAAATCTCATTATTACCACTCTTGTGATCTATCTGTGGAAAATAATCTAAAAACCACTACCAACAATCAGGTGTAGCATTAACCTAAGGTTATCAGCCGATAACTTTTTTCTATTAGATTTTTACTTAAATAATGTCTAATATTATTCATATCAGTAAAAATTCAGTTTAACCCGCAAGGGATAGGTTTTATGGCATAGGTTCCCCTGTGGGTAAAAGGTAAATCCAATATATACCCTATGGATTTCAAGATGCATCGCTATTCTGCACGCTACCCTCTGAGTTTTTGGGATACAAATAGCCAAGATTACATTGGCCGAGATGGTTTTCCATTCCGGTTTCAACTCAATAAATAATAGTCATATTGAATTATCTCATGTGTATCAGCCAGCAATAGCTGATAAGAGCCTATCTCAATAGGCGTAATTGTTGCAGGCAGTTTGAACACGGACAGCGCGGAAAAACCGGAGCGTACACGTAGTACGTGAGGATTTTGAGCACTGCCCAGGTTCAAAATGGCAAATAAAATAGCCCTATTGAGATAGGCAGTAAATCTAGCGGCAATAGTAATAGCAGAAAATGGTAGGCAAATATACCTAAAGGCTCGGAAAGCAACATAAAGTAATGCGGACAGTCAGTGCAAAGTGGTATTTGACTTGGGTTTCCTCCGATCAAGAGGAAGTGAATAAGAGCCGGAGTCCAGAGACTAATTGAACAAAACCTGTCATTAAGACAGATAACCTGTAGTGACGACCTGCACGGGTACCCGATGCAGGAAATAATAACTGGAAAAGGGGAATCTCTGAAAGGCCAATGTCATTTGGCCGGGACGGGATTACAGCAATAAATGAAAATTTCTCACGTAACAACTGGGGAACTATCCCCATCTGAATATCCCATGAATGCGGGTAACACATTCATCAACAGAATGAAACAGGATATTGGTCGGATAACGGCACATTACCGCCAGTGGCCGGTATGGATGATGTGCGTGTCTGTAGGGGCGCTCTTTTCCACCTCGGTATTCGCCGCTGCTACACCCAATTGGAACCCAAGTTGGGCAATCAAAGCTCTCGGGAATCCGGTGATAAATGGGCAAGACAACAACGGTAAGCCAATTCGTTACCCAGAAGTGGGTACCAGTACCTTATTGAATGTCTTTCCGACAGTAATAGATCATAATTTTCCAAAACCGATAGGAAAAGAGATGATGCTAAAAGACGGCATGTTCTGGGTTAGAGCACAATACAGAATCTTCAAGGTGCCACATGTGGTTACAGGTAAGTATACCTGTAAGATGGTTGCCAAACGTAAAGATAGATCTCCAGGGAAAGCCACAGTGACCCTCTATACGGATGCTATCGTTGTCAATCCAGACATCTACTGGTTCAAGGGAGACAAAAACGTTATGGAATCTAACGTGAACGACCTGACTTACACAGTAAACTGCCTAGGGACCGGATTTTCATGGGAGCGTAAACCCGAAGAGAAATTTGAATTGGAAAGTAAGTGGGAAAACGGGGTACCGTCAATTGAAATGCAAGACACCTGCAATTGGATTCATAATGTTGCTTTCTGGACACCACCAGACAACAATCCGAATAATAGGTTTAAAGACCCAGCCATCCAGAAACCTACTAGTACGGGCAGTACGGGCAGTGCTAACCTAGCGAAGCCAGATCCCTGTGATAACCCAGATAATATATCCGGGGTGAGAAAGGCAGATAGCCGTAATAAATAAAAATCGTTAATAGAACAACCGGGGAGTAATCCCCGGTTGAGCACTCGAAGTACATTGGAAATAGATAACCCGTTTCCATAACAGTCAGTTTTTACGTAAACCATTTAAATATTACCATTCGAACATTAATTCCTCCAGACCTGCCTCATTCACGCTTAACCCTATTATTTATTTACTCGTTCGCGTTACTCTTTCAATACTTTCATTCGTATGACATCTCAATGTATGTGATATTTTCTTTACCGGAATACATCCACCAAATTATCAACCAATCACTTTTTTCTACTATCTTTCTATGCAAATAACAGGTAATGTTATTCAGTGAAAATATAGATCCGGCTTAACTCACAAGAGTAGGTTTTACCTTATCGGTAGAAATACCGCCAGTAAAAACTGACGGCAGATAAGAGCTAAAATCCAATGAGGTAACGTGTAGTGACAGCTTGCACGGGTACCCAGATACAGAAAATAATAATCGGAAAAAGGAGAATCTCTGAAAGGTCGATATAATTTAACCGGGAGGGGATTACAGCAATAAATGAAAACTTCTAAAGAATATTATGTTCATACGTATACACAACCTAGTCGACCTCAAATCACGAGTAACCCTCAAATCATAGACTGGGTTCCAGAGAAAGCCATTTTAGCTCTCGGAAACCCGAAGATATATGGAAAAGAGAATAACGATAAATTGGTTCGTTATCCAGAAAGTGGGACAAGTACCTTAGTCTTTCCTAAAGGTGATCCACATTTCGATTTTCCAGGGACACGTTTACCTGATACCGCAGTGTTAAAAGATATGATGTTCTGGATTAAAACGAAAAACCGAATCTTCATTGTTCCACATGTTGTTACAGGAAAGTACACTTGTGAGATAATAGCCTCCCGCAAAGATGGCCAGCCAGGAAAGGCCACCATAACACTTTATACGGATGCAATCGTTGAAAATAATGAGCCCCAATGGTTCAAAGGGGACAGTAACGTAATGGAGTCTAAGCTACTCGATCTGTGTTACGAAGTATCTTGCGAAGGAACGGGTTTTTCATGGCAGCGAAAACCTGAAGAGCAAGTTCAATTCGAAAATAACTGGGAAAATGGGGTGCCGTTAATTATAATGCAAGACAGCCAAGATATGCAAAATGTGATCTATAGCCTTGTGCTCTGGTCTGCACCCGTTGATTTAAATCCCAATTTTAAAGATCCTGCCATTCTTTTACCCAATGAATAAAATAATAACCAGCAGAAACTAAGAGCCTATCTCAATAGGCGTAATTGTTGCAGACAGTTTGAACACGGACAGCGCGGAAAAACCGGAGCGTACACGTAGTACGTGAGGATTTTGAGCACTGCCCAGGTTCAAAATGGCAAATAAAATAGCTCTATTGGGATAGGCAGTAAGAGTAAAGGTCATTTATCTGGAATGAAGCGATAGCAACACAATGAAAATCTTTAACCAGACAACCGGGGAACAATCCCCGGTTGAGTATCCAATGAATACGGATAATATACTGAGTTATCATTCACCTTGTTTTTTATCAATCTGAAATATCACAATATTCAATTCCAGTTATTATACTGATTTTCCAATAAAAATTAAAAAAGCGATAACTTCTCACTTCAAATGAGAAGTAAATAACCAATTACTGTAACTGTTAATATTTACACTAACCATTTAATATCATGACGTCGGGTTTAACTCTTCTGAGTCACATCATTCACGTTCAATCACATTATTCGTTTACTTTTTCATGTTATCCTTTCAATACTTTCATTCGTATAACACCTCAATTTATGTGATATTTTCTTTACTGGAATACATCCACAAAATTATAAACTGATCGTGTTTTTCTATTATCTTTTTATTCAAATAACAGGTAATGTTACCCAGTGGCAATATAAATCTAGCTTAACTCGCGATAAACCAATTTTATCTTATAGGTAAAAGCAAACCCAATATTAACCTTATTTAGGAGAGCCAATATGAACCAAAATGACCATCTCTCATCAAACATGGCTACCGGTGATCGTTTTATCCAGCAAAACCTAAAATCAGGCAGAGAAAGTCACTCTGGTGGCAATACCTCCATCATCTCTATTGAATCGACAACCGTCATGTTATTGCAAAATGGCAGAGTGATCACTTGGGGGAAAAACTCAGATGATAATCAAGTCCCGCCACCAATTGCCGAATTTGCCGAATTGCAGGATATTGTCAGCATAAGTGCAACAAAATCTGCATTTTCAGCCTTGCGGGCAGATGGCAGCGTGTCTATCTGGGGTTCACTCCTCAATGACCTACTCCCGCCACAATCAAAAGTGGATAAGATGAAGAATATTGTCAGTGTGAGTGCAATTCCAATAAGAGATGTTTTCACGGGCCTACGGGCGGACGGCAGCATAGCCTCTTGGGGAGCAGTGGATTTTTTAAACACGGCTCTGCCAAGAATGTGTGGATTATCGCTACACAATATCATCAGCCTAAGCGCAACAGAGCAATCTTTTGCCGCCTTACGGGCAGATGGCAGCGTCGTCTCCTGGGGATTGGATTTTTTGCCAACCCCACCCGAAATTGCCGCATTAAAGGATATTGTCAGCCTAAGTTCAACAAATAATACTTTCGTGGCCTTACGAGCGAACGGCAGCGTTGTCTCTTGGGGTGTGGAAATTATCCCGCCAGAAATCGCCAAATTACAAGATATCGTTAGCATAACTACCAATTATAATTATGCCGCCGCCCTACGGGCAGACCACAGCGTCGTTTCCTGGTGGGGAATAGTGGTTCCACCCGAAATTGCCGCATTAAAGGATATTGTCAGTTTAAGTGCCACACCGTATGCCTTTGCCGCCTTGCGAGCCGACCGCAGTGTGGTTGCCTGGGGAGATATAGACATTGGCGGAACATTACCACTTAAGATTGCTCAACTGAACGATATCGTCAGCCTGAGTGCAGCAGATTGTGCTTTCGCAGCTCTGCGGGCAGATGGCAGCGTCGTTGCCTGGGGACAACCAAGTCGCGGTGGTTATGTGCCACCGGAAATTGCTAAGTTGAAGGATATCGTTAGCCTGAGTGCATCACACTCTGCATTTGCAGCCTTGCGAGCAGATGGCCGCAGTGTAGGTTGGGGAGGAGGAGATACCAAAGCACATGGTGAATACAATTAATCAGTAAATGTGTTTTTTAGCAGGAGAGACGCTGGCCTGAAAATTGAGTTAATCCTCATAATCTCTTCACCTGTTATGAACGGATTAACACACTACGCTGACCGCCAGCAAATCAAATACCGCAATACAGGTGCTTACACCCTTTAAGCAGAAACCCAGTTTGATGGGGAAGAAATAGGTTTTGCGGCGCAGAATTCCTACAAATAAATCCGACACAGCCTATCAGGAGAGTGATATGAATCAACATAACGAGTTCTCATTCAGCACAGAGACCAAAGACACTTTTATCAAACAACGATCTGGAAGAAAAACTATCAGCTATGGTAGCAATGACGTCATAGACTCTAATGACTTTGGAACCGCCATATTATTACAGAATGGCCATATCGTTGCCTGGGGGGATGCGCGCTACGGTGGCGAAATCCCACCTGAAATTGCTCAACTGAGCGATATTGTCAGTTTAAGTGCAACAAGTGGTGCTTTCGCCGCCTTGCGAGCCGACCTCAGCGTCGTTGCCTGGGGGGATGCGGGCTACGGTGGCAAAATCCCACCTAAGATTGCTGAACTGAACGATATTGTCAGTTTAAGTGCCACACAATACGCCTTTGCCGCCCTGCGAGCCGACCGTAGCGTCGTTAATTGGGGGAATAATTTCGACGGTGGCAAAGCCCCACCTGAAATTGCTCAACTGAACGATATTGTCAGTTTAAGTACCACACAATACTCCTTTACCGCCTTGCGAGCCGACCGTAGCGTCGTTACTTGGAGCAATGAGCACTACAGTGGCAAACTCCCACCTGATATTGCTCAACTGAACGATATTGTCAGTTTAAGTTCAGCATATGATAGTTTCGTCGCCTTGCGAGCCGACCGCAGCGTTATTGCTTGGGCCGGTAGTTATAATTATGTCCCATCAGACATGGCTCAGCTGAATGATATTGTCAGTTTAAGTGCAAATAATGATGCTTTCGCTGCCCTACGGGCAAACCGCAGCGTTGTTGCCTGGGGAGGGGGTTATAGCGGTAATGTCCCATCAGACATTGCTCAGCTGAATGATATTGTCAGTTTAAGTGCAAATGATGATGCTTTCGCTGCCCTACGGGCAAACCGCAGCGTTGTTGTTTGGGGAAGGAGTGATAGGAATGATGTCCCATCAAAAATTGCTCGGCTGAATGATATTGTCAGCCTAAGTTCGACAAATTCTGCTTTCTCGGCCTTACGGGCAAACCGTAGTGTCGTTGCTTGGGGAGATCTAGATAATGGTGGCATACTCCCACTCGATATTGCTCAACTGAACGATATCGTCGGCCTGAGTGCAACAAATTCTGCTTTCGCGGCCCTGCGGGCAGACCGTAGTGTCGTTGCCTGGGGGAAGCCAAGTACCGGTGGGTTTGTTCCACCCGAAATCGCTAAATTGCAGGATATTGTCAGCGTAGACTCATCGGGGAGCGCCTTTACGGCTTTGCGAACAAATGGCAAACGAGTTGGCTGGGGAGGCGGGGATATTAAAGCACATGGTGAATACGATTAATTGCCGATTAAGCCATACTCTTTCATTGTAACCCGGTGACTGCTCCCCGCCGTAAAAAAACAGCGAGGCTTCCCACTTCTCAGGCCGCAACCGTCTTTATGACGGATTTACGCTGGCCTCCGTGGGCAGAAACGACAAGTCCCGCCGCCTGTAATGCTGTTATGCCCTTGCGCTGGATGTTGATCGCCGCATTGATATCGCGGTCATGTTCGACTCAACAGAAAGGGCATTGCCAGATCCGCCCGCTCATGGACTGCCGCCAGACGTAATCGGGCCTTGCCGCGGTTAGCACTGCCCTTTTAAGACAGTAAAAACGCTCAAAATAACGCGCTTTTTCATCTCAATGCGTCGGATATTATAGTGCTTCTTAACAATTAAAACTCCTTGAGAAATTAGCCATCGGCGGAACTCACTGTATTTCATCCATGCCTCCTTTTCGACCAAGCGATGGTGACACATAAAACAGCAAATACACCATTTTTGTTTCATTCAACAACAGTTGTGATAATACATAGAGCAAAATTTTAACTAAAGAAGTCAACCCTTGGCGATACAAAATATCCATTGGCAATTTTTCCCCTAAGAAAATTTCGGCGGAAATGCATCGGCAACGCGACATGTGTGAATGGGTACGTGTATACTGTTATAAGAATTTTATTCTGCCTTATTTAATTATTATCCAATCAACCAAGATACCACCATGATCCAAGGCACGTTATATATTGTCTCCGCGCCAAGCGGAGCGGGTAAATCAAGCCTGATTCAGGCTTTGTTAAAGACTCAACCTCTGTATGATACTCAGGTTTCTGTTTCCCATACCACACGTGCAATGCGTCCCGGAGAGAATCAGGGTGAACACTATTTCTTTGTCACGGAAGAAGTATTTCGTCAGATGATCAGTAACCATGAATTTCTGGAACACGCCCGTGTTTTTGATAATTATTACGGTACATCCCGGAAAATGATTGAAGACACCCTTGCCAGTGGGGTTGATGTTTTTCTTGATATCGATTGGCAAGGAGCGCAGCAGATCCGCAAACAAATGCCCTCTGCCCGCAGCATTTTTATCCTGCCGCCGTCAAAAGAAGAGCTCTGTCGCCGTCTGCGCGGTCGAGGGCAGGATAGTGAAGATATTATTGAAAAACGCATGGATCAAGCCGTTGCAGAAATGGTTCACTATAACGAGTATGATTATTTAATCGTTAATGATGATTTCAATACTGCATTGGCCGATCTGCACACCATCATCCGTTCAGAACGCCTGCATCGGGAGCGCCAGGCACAACGGCATGATGCTTTAATCAGCAAATTATTGGCAGACTGAACCAAGTTTCAGTATGATGCCCAGTCATTTCTTTACCTGTGGAGTCGCACACATATGGCACGCGTAACTGTTCAAGACGCTGTAGAAAAAATTGGTAACCGTTTTGACCTGGTGTTGGTCGCCGCTCGTCGAGCACGTCAACTGCAAACAGGAGGTAAAGATCCTCTGGTTGCTGAAGAGAACGATAAAGTCACGGTTATCGCTCTGCGTGAAGTGGAAGAGGGCCTGATCAACGGTAAAATTCTGGACGTACGTGAACGCCAGGAACAACAAGAGCAGGAAGCCGCAGAAATGCAGGCGGTTTCCGCTATCGCGGAAAGTCGTCGTTAATCTACGGTAGGTCTGCCTTGTATCTGTTCGAAAGCCTGAATCAGCTTGCCCAAAAATACCTGCCCGGGGCTCAGATTGAGCTCCTCAAGCAGGCTTACTCTGTTGCGCGGGATGCCCATGAAGGGCAAACCCGTACCAGCGGTGAGCCCTACATTACTCATCCTGTCGCAGTTGCCTGCATTTTAGCCGAGATGCGTCTCGACCATGAAACGCTGATGGCCGCCTTGTTGCATGATGTTATTGAAGACACGCCCGCCACCTTTCAGGATATCGCCCAGCCTTTCGGCCCGGTGGTTGCCGGGTTAGTCGAAGGGGTCTCCAAACTTGATAAGCTGAATTTCCGCGATAAAAAAGAGGCACAAGCGGAAAATTTCCGCAAAATGGTCATGGCAATGGTGCAGGATATCCGCGTCATTTTGATCAAACTGGCGGACCGTACCCACAATATGCGCACGCTCGGCGCGTTACGCCCAGATAAGCGCCGCCGTATCGCCCGGGAAACGTTAGAGATCTACAGCCCCTTAGCCCATCGTTTGGGTATCCATCATCTGAAAACAGAGTTAGAAGAGCTGGGGTTTGAGGCCCTTCACCCTAACCGCTACCGGGTTATCAAAGAAGTGGTAAAAGCGGCCCGGGGTAACCGTAAGGAGATGATCCAGAAAATTCTGTCTGAAATCGCAGGCAGGCTGACTGAAGCCGGCATTGAATGCAAAGTCAGCGGCAGGGAAAAACATCTCTATTCTATTTACCAGAAAATGCACCTCAAAGAGCAACGTTTTCATTCAATTATGGATATCTATGCTTTTCGGGTCATCGTTAATAATGTTGATATCTGCTATCGGGTTTTGGGGCAGATGCACAGCCTGTATAAACCCCGCCCGGGCAGAGTCAAAGATTACATTGCCATCCCTAAGGCCAATGGCTATCAATCCCTGCACACTTCCCTGATTGGCCCTCATGGGGTGCCAGTCGAGGTCCAGATCCGCACCGAAGATATGGATCAAATGGCTGAAATGGGCGTCGCGGCACACTGGGCTTATAAAGAACAAGGTGAATCCGGTACCGCCGCGCAAGTCCGTGCGCAGCGCTGGATGCAAAGTCTGCTGGAATTACAGCAAAGTGCCGGTAGCTCTTTTGAATTTATCGAAAGCGTTAAATCTGATCTGTTTCCTGATGAGATTTACGTTTTTACCCCAAAAGGGCGCATTGTGGAATTACCCGCCGGTGCCACCCCGGTTGATTTTGCTTACGCCGTACATACCGATATTGGTCACGCCTGCGTTGGCTCACGGGTTGATCGCCAGCCATATCCATTATCTCAGTCTCTTACCAGCGGCCAAACCGTTGAAATTATTACCGCGCCGGGTGCCCGGCCAAATGCCGCCTGGCTGAACTTTGTCGTCAGTTCAAAAGCCCGCGCTAAAATTCGTCAATTGTTGAAAAACCTAAAGCGGGAAGACTCCATTGGGCTGGGGCGTCGCCTGTTAAATCACGCGTTGGGTAGTGGGAAGAAACTGGTTGATATTCCACCGGAAAGTATCAATAAAGAATTGACGAGAATGAAACTCTCGACAATAGACGATCTGCTGGCTGAAATCGGGCTTGGCAATACCATGAGTATCGTCGTCGCCCGTAATTTGCTAGGCGCGCCGCCAGAAAATACCACAAATACCTATCACAACAATGGTGCTCGTAAATTACCCATCAAAGGCGCTGACGGTGTGCTGATTACGTTTGCCAAATGTTGCCGGCCCATCCCCGGTGACCCTATCATCGCCCATATCAGTCCCGGCAAAGGGTTGGTTATCCACCATGAGTCTTGCCGTAATATCCGTGGTTATCAGAAAGAACCCGAAAAATTTATGGCCGTCGAGTGGGATCAAGAGATCAATAACGATTTCACCGCCGAAATAAAAGTGGACATGTTTAACCATCAAGGGGCGCTGGCAAATCTGACCGCCGCCATTAATGCAGCCAATTCCAATATTCAGAGTATGAATACCGAAGAGAAAGACGGCCGGGTTTACTGTGCTTTTATCCGGCTCACGACTAAAGACCGTATTCAGTTAGCGAATATTATGCGCAAAATTCGGATCATGCCGGATGTGATGCGAGTCAGTCGTAACAGAAACTAAACCGGATAGCCCGTGCAAATCAGCAGGTGAACAATCAACAGCGCTATCCACCGCCGACCCACAAGACACCGGCGGCGGATACGGGGCTGACAGCACGTCATCCCGGTTATCAAAGAACAGACCAATCAATACTGAATCAACCTCATCCAGTATGCGGTCTAACCAACCCTCCTCACCCACACCAAACATCAATACCAATCCGATAGCGATAAACAATAGCGGCAAAATCCATGTTCGGCACCAATACGCTAACAGCATACGGGGATACCGCGAGTAGCGAATTTTGTTGCCCAATAAAAACCCACAGACGGCCAACAATATGATCCCGATAACCAGTACCATCCGACTTATCAGCATCCCATAAGGCATCACACACAAAATCGATGAAAACTCGCCCTTCATCATATCCCGCCAAACAGCCACATGTGTGATACGACTCAGGAGATAAACGGACCACAAGCCCGCTGCAAAAACCAAGTGCGCCAAATGCACATGTGATTAGCTTGTGATAATGTCCGGGAGCGCGTCGACTTCACCGTTTTCGTTACCGACGCCTGACCCTTCTGAGGCATGGGTTCAACGACGGCCGTAACAATTAGCATCTGCCGGCGACTTCCCTGCTTCTCACGAAAGAAGACTTTTTCACAGGCGATCACATCACGTCGCTCATTGTAGATATAATTCATCACATCTGTTGCCCGGCGTTCTGTCACTCGGAACACCTGGCTGATTTCACTTTTGGTAAATCCACTCCCCTTCAATAATCCCCAATACGCGACTGCCATGTACAACGGTGTATCCTTCAAATGAGACAAACAGGCCGGCAACCGAAAATCCCCATGATTACTTTGTTTGCCGGTAATAGTCTGACCTCCAGGCAAATCGGTCTGGCTACCGCTTATCTGAAGCAGCATTGAATCATTAACATTGATTGTCATTTTACTCTCCACTGGTGACTAACGGGTCAATTTGTTACCACATGAGAAATGAAATAGTGCGATTTATTGAGATGAAATACCTATGGCGGCTAAGCCACCATGCCATATTTAAATACCTTGCCAGCGCAGCGTTATTTCATGACTAGAGTTGCCTCCATAGACGTTTTGAACTCACCAGAAAGCTTGGGGTCTATCGCCTTCGTTTGCCAAAGCTGCACAGAAAACCTGTTGAGAGAATGATGAGAATAATACTCGCCTATTTCGTTGCCGTGCTCATCCTTTTTAATTTTTTTCACGGCTGACTTATCATCTACATTAAAAACCAGCACACTTTTAGGGTCAGCCGCTGAACCAAATGTTACTGGCTGACCAATCTGGTTGCCGCCTACAAGCTTAGTCTGTATGCCTAGAACTCGCGGCAACACTTTTATCGCCAACGCGTTATCGAAGTCCTTACCCCCATTCTTAGAGGTGTCCATCACTATACTTTTACCATCAACACCGAGATGCTTAGTAGAAAAATTCACAATGGCTACGCCTGTATCGTCCTTATTGGGTGTATCGCATGCAACACTTATCAATAGATCATATATCTCTACCGTTGCCCGGTATAACTCTTTTGGGAATATCGCGTCCGACGGCTCCCGGCGAATCTCTCCTAAATCAAAATCCTCACTAGACTGACTTTCAAAAATACACTCCGGAGGGGATATCACTGTTACAGGGTCTTTGATAGTCGGAAGAATTGGTCTGGACCACCACATAAAATCCCCTCCATCAATTAAAATACCCACAGGTGCATGAACATTCTGGGTTTCGAATTCAACTTTTTCATCGGCCTTTCGCTTCCATGAAAAATTTACCCCTTGACAAGACACATCAAAAGAAAGGTCACTTAGTTCTGCCTTTGCTACACTCTCATCATCCTGATTACCAGTAGTTCTCGCCACGAGCGCTACTGGTGATTTAGAATACTTTGTCCCTGTACCATCGATATCCACCGCCATGTTTTCCTTGGGAATGGCTACTCCTGGACGACCATTTGTAAATTTGGCTTCAATTGAGCATTCGTAACGGCCTGAAACCACTCTCGGGACTTTAAAAATTTCCCCGTGCCCTGCTTTGAGCCGGAACTTGACCTGATCCAACGTTTTACTACTACCCCACTGCATAGACAGTGTTGGAAACACATCTTTTAAGGTCGCTTTACCCGTTGCCGGATAAGTGATTATTCCGTCACTCCACTTTACCTTTCGAGCAGGCCCCAGAGCGTCAATGGCGCGATCAGCATTCCAATTTATTGTCGGCGCGGCGAACAGTGTGGGAGAAGAAAAGATACCCACGGATAGGCATATCATCCCCACCCATATCGACATCGACCACCAGCGACAATGAACCACCATCCAACTCATATCCTGTTTTATCTTGTTAATAAATGTCTTATTCGTCTTCATCGGCTGCCCAACCGGGAGTAACTTCCCAGTTGTCCTGTTAGAAATTTTCATTCGTTGATACACCCCATCCCGACCAAATCACATCCGCCTTTCAGAGGGTCCTCTTCCTAATAATTGTGGTTTTCCCCATTAGGTTGTCAGTGCAGAACCACAACACATTGCCTCATCTTAACGACAGGTTTCGTTCAATTGCCGCATTGGATTCCAGCGTTTATCTGCCTTCGCCTTTACCGGAGGGGGCCCCAGGTTAAATGCCACCTCGCACTGCTTGTCCGGTGTACTGCCCCACTTCACTTTCAGTACCCCGCTGGGTGGCATACCACTCAGATACACTTGTCCGCCCTCCCCGACTATCGCGGCCAGATTTGTGTCTGTATCCCCTTTAAGCCCCGCCATTGCCCCAAACGGCACGGGCTTACCGTTATAGGTCAAATTCATCAGCAACTGCTGCCCAATACGCACGGGGTAATCCACCATCACAACCGCACCACTCGTCGGGAATACGTTCTTGCTACCCTGTGCCATGTCAGCCCCTTCCGGCAGCGATGACGGATCTAAACTGATACTATTACGGCTGTACGTCTGGGCATAAGGCACAACCGCATATCCCCAGCGATTAGTAGTCACCGAACTGGAATTCATCACACGAATACCTGCAACCCCCGATGTCCGCACTAATACAGCAGCATCACCAATACGCGATGCCAAAGTAACGCCATGCTGATGTGCAATCAGCCCTCCACTAAACCCGTAGTTCACACCACGTCCCCCCCATGAATCGTAGTTGTATCCCAAGTTGGCTTGCCCAAAGGAACCAAGATATCCCATTGACACTGACCCGCTGCGCCCTCTCCCTTTATTCGCCTGACTCTGCGATACGTTCCAAGACAGACTATTATCATCCAGCACCGATCCGCCTATGCCCAACTGGTTATTACTGCGTCCCGTACTATCACGGGAAAAACTATAGTTAGCATACGCATTATTCAGCGCCGCATAGGAGCCAAACAGACTCAGAGGAACGTTTACGTTCAACGAAATTTGCCGATTTTCAGGCCAGTCGCCGTTACCGCGCATGCGATCAATGCTGTAATTAAGCCCCCAGCCCACACGGTAGAAAGAACCATTCAATCCCATCGATAGGGTGGTATTAGTTTTAGAGCTTCCCCAGTAGTTATCCCGCTGACCACTGAGCCACAGAGAATAGTTACCGGGCAATGACTGGCTCAGTCGCATCTGCCAACTACTGCGTCGCCGCTCAGACATCCAAGAAGGGAGTTCTCCCCAAACACTGTAGCCTTGAGTGTTCGCATCCGAAAAACTCAGGTAATTACGTGTGGAATAGCGGTACGCGGTTAAATCCACCGTCGTGCCAGTGGTCAGCATGCTTTTCGAATATTTAGCGCGGTAAGATTCCCCACGCAGGATGTCAGGCGTATTTTGTAACCGAGTCCGGGAAGTCGTGATATCCGCAGATAACGCCCCCATCATGCCCAGAGAGAGCCCGGTTCCCAGCGCCGCGGATTGGTACGATTGCGCCACCAGGCCACCACCGTATAACGTGACGTTACCAGGCAGACCGTAAATCATCGAGGCCATACCAAACACCGGCTTACGTATGCCGCTGCCATATCCACTACTGTAATAACGCCCGGCGGCCACTTCGTACTTGAATTGCCCCTGCCGCAACATCATAGGCAGACTGGAATAAGCCTGAGTGAACCCATGGTGAGTACCATCGGCCTCAGTTATCGTTACCTGCAAGTCGCCTCCGACACTGCTGCCCACTAAGTCTGTGATACGAAATGGACCGGGTGCCACGTTGGTTTGATAAATCACACTGCCATTCTGCGTCACCGTAATCTGAGCATTGGATTTAGCTATCCCACTGATAATCGGCGCAAAACCACTCAGCCTGCCGGGCATCATCGGGTCACTAGTGGCAAGCCCAATACCACGATAAGGAAAACCATCAAATACCTGACCTGCCACACTACCGGTCGAGGTATCCCCTATCGTCAGATCACTGCGTAACGCCACCACGTCCCGCTGCAAATAGGTTTGCTGAAAGTTCCAACGTTGCTGGGATTCGGTCGTTTTTTTCACTGCGTCATTGAATGAGTCATACCGGTTATCAGTTTGACTGCTATAAGAATAAGTCGCCGTATTCCGAAGACGCCAGGCCCCCAGATTCAATCTAGAATTGAAGCTACCGAACAGACTCTGATTAGTCTGTTTATTACCAAATTGTGAGCGTTGATTCTGGCTGCCATTGATGCTGTAGTTCAGTAAAAAAGCCGGAATGCCCTCCTGCCATAACGTCGGATCAACCAAGCCATTCGTTGAAGGCTTCATCGCTATTTGGGGTACGCTCACATTCAGCCGCATCTGGGAAAAGTTCAAGCGGGCCGCCGCTTGGGGAATCAATTTACCCAACGGACTCTCTATCGGCTTATCCACCGGCAATGCTTTCAACGCTGGTATGCCGCTGATATTAACACCAGCCGCTTCCAACAAATCTGGGGTAAGTACCGGCGTCAGCTCGGCATTACCCTCGCCATGACGCTGGAACGTAATATCACGCGTATCAAAAAAAGTACCATTCACGTAGATATCAACACGGTAAGTTCCCGGTGCCTGACCTCCTACGGTCTCAAACTGTGATAAGTCTACCGGTTGACCGGAATTCGAACCAAAGCCCAATAAAGCCGGATCAAAATAATCACGCGCTGTTGCATGAGCGCTCCATCCCGTCAGAAATACCAGCATCACCCGACAAAAAACGAGAGAACCCCCCATTTGATGCTTTGATAGGGTAAGAGAGGTAGAAATACCTTGATTTACACAACGACAACAAGTAAACGGCCGTTTTGAACGACAGCTTATTGCCGGAATCAACACTTTCATTCTTAATTACCATCTCTTATTTAACATATAGAGGTTCATTGCTCATATCTCTTCTGTCGATACCTTGCAACATCGCTATTGACCACTGCCGGATACGGCAATAGATCTACTCTCTTCATCAGTGTCTAACCCAAACTCATCAATAGCACGCCACGATACAGTGACATGACTACCAAGAGACACTTTACCTGCCGGCAGCGACCAGCTCTGCTGACCAAAGGGTGGCACCATCCTAAACAAATCCTTGCCCGGTACGGCAAACGAACTTACCTGCAAAGTCTGCAACGTTATCCAAAACGGTGACGGATTAGTCAGCATCACGACATCCTCTTTTACTGACGCGCTTAACTGTTTCACCGCACCGGCAACCCCCTCTTTTGGTATCCCTTCAGGACGGTAGAACAATTTCACCGCCAGAGCTGTCACCATTTTCATCTTGCCAGAGTCATCTCTAGATACTGGTAATTGTTTCTCAGAAGGCAACATATGCAGATTCAGAAAGAACAGAGATTCTCGATCTTTCGGCAAAACCCCACCAATACGAAGGATTTTCAACACCAGCCGTTCATCTGCCCCCACCTTCGCAATCGGCGGAATAACGATAAATGGTGCCTTAACCCCCAGCGGTAAACCGGTCTCTGGGTTTAGTTCTTGTACGATTGACTGAATGAGATAATTGTTGTCGCTGTTATTAATGAGTGTCGAAGAGACTCCGTTGCTGGATGATTCAGGATAAATCACACGAGTGTCATTGAGATGCAACCCCTTCAGACTCTCTGCTGCCCTGAGTGGCAATACCGGTAATATTATTGCCAGAACACATGACACAGTTATAACGATCCGTTTTATTGAAATATTACGCTCCACCATGTCATGCTCTTCCAATTTCAAAATATAAAAACATACTTAGTCGGCCCGTAACGTACCGCTCTGTAGTCTACTCACTCCACCGGCATCGGTGATCATCGACCATGTCACTTTACTTCCCGCCGTACCTGCCAAGGAAAAAGTCATCTGGCCGAAAGGGGCCAACATTGACGGGGCTTTGTTAAGATCTACTGCCTTGCCATCAAATTTCAATTGGGCAAAAGTCTGGTAATACGGTGTTGGGTTAGTCACTACGACAGTATTGCCTGCTCGTATAAATGTCAGTCGGCCATAGGCCTGCTCCGGTGTCATCGGCAGCTTATCTGGCCGGTAGATAAGTTTAATATTCATCCCCAGCGCAATAGACAGAGATGCACCAATCTCTCCTGGTTTTCCATTGCCATTGGCCTTGCTCTCATCTAGTGTTTTCTTCGCCGGAATCGCATTAATACGAAAACGAAACAGAGACTCTCGATCAGCTGGGAAATCACCGCCGGTACGTATAACTCGCATCACGTTCAAGCTATTACCCTCCATGCGAAACAACGGAGGCAACACGGTAAACTCCGATGAACGGGTATTTGAGTTATCTCCCGGAGTCACAGCAGCTTGTATTAGATACACCTCATCGCCTGAATTCTGCAATGACATGCTTTGCACCTTGTCGCCCTGATGATAAATAATACGTGTCTTCCTCAACATAAGACCCGCATGTGCTGGTGACGATGCCATAACCGCCCATATCGCCAGCATTCCCATGACTATCATCTTTTTCATATATCCCACTTCATCTCAGAGAATCAGACAAAATCCCTTGAATACACCCGGCTTAACACCATCTACTGATACACGAACTCAAAATGTATCTTCACATTCGCTATTCCTCCGCATAATACATTGGTATCGTTACTCTCTGTTTTACAGGTTACTGGATTATTTATATCGCCCAGACCTCCCACATACGCCCTGAACCTCCTCATTGCTCCCTCCAATTTCCCACCATTTCCTTTTACACTGTCTGAGAGATCTACCCTATACGGGTCATCCTCCTTCCTTACCTGTACAAACTTGTTAGTTTTTTCGTCTAATATCCTAACTCCTACTCCTTTAGTACTGTTAAAATTGGCATCAGGCATGAAAAGCTCCGGATCTGTTATGGCAGGCACATCACTCCATATGTAGAGAGCGGGTCTTGATTCGCCTAGATCACAGTCACTAAACATAAAGTTCAGTTCCACGGGATCTCTTGCGATATATTTGCTATTTCTAAGTTCACTGGCATAGACCGGAGCGATATAATAATTATAAAAATCGGCAAAGCTGGACCCATTCACACTCAACACACAGGTCGGAGGCAATAACATGCCTCTGAAATTGATTGTACGATTCGTATTTGGATCCTTCGCCTGCACTGGGAAAGTCGTCACACAACCGATGGTCCATCCAATCAGCATCATGAAGAGCAACACATATTTTGCCCTGCTGTGATATGTCATTAATTCACTGTTTATAAGATTGCTATTTTTCGTTTTCATCTAACTCTTTCCGCCTCTCCCAATTTTTATCATCCGTGATAAATCACACCTCACTGATAAGAAAATGTAAATGTGACGTGCGCAATCAGCGTGCCGGGTTGAATAACCTTACTATCTCTTCCACGTGCAATTGCTACCGTTACATCAGTCTCACCACTGCCCTCATCAAATTCAACCGGAACATTGATTTCGCGATGATTTATTATCAAATCATCATTCAGCCCTATTTCCTTCTTTTCTTCTCCGATTAAAATAATAAACCCCAGCCCCTCAGAAGCCCCAGGATCACCGGAATTAGGATCACTAAATATTGAACCATGTTCAGCGTCGATGGTATTTCCAGATACAGTGAGCTTGGGGACAAAGCCCACACTATCCGGATCGCCACAATTCGTTAATTTCAACTTAAATGACTTGGTGGCTGATACATCCCCTTCATGACTAAACTCCGCCGCCAGCAGGGAACCAAAATTCAGCTCCGAACCATTAATATCATCACCATCGATCTCTATGTCACAAGGATCAGGATAAACAGTTACATTCACCTGTACGTCTATCCCACTCGTGATCGTCGGTGGGTACTTGGGCTCGGTCTTGGAGTCATCAGCCATGACGCTGCTTGCCAGGAACAGCAGAACCATTACAGAACTCCAGCAGAAGCAGCGCATCACAACCTGCAATACCGGGTTTCTACCCTTGGGCAGGAAGGTCGACGGGTCATTCAGCCTGCTTTTTTTTTGTTCTGTCGCTGTCCCAAACATCGTGCTCACCTCAAATTAACTCTATCACTCTTCTGTTAACGCGATATCACGCTGCAATGCCGATACATCAACGATAATTAAACGTAAACGTCAGTGTAGCCTTGATTTTTCCTGCCTTTTTGCAGACCGCTACCGTCTGCCCGCCTGCCAAAGCACATACCAGTGAAAATTTCACCGGCACAGTAGGCGTTTTATCGTTTACGATTGTGCCTTTATTAGCCAGATGAAACGGTTCATCGTCCTTTAAATCTGGGGACCATTCTGTTCCACTAAACTTCTTCAATTGCACAGTGATGCCCACTGCCGTTGAAGCTTCGTTTTTTTCATCTGCCCCTTTATCACGAAACAAGCTCTTATCATTCGTACCAACATGATTTCCGGTAACGGTAATCGTGGGAGTAATACTGTTGCTATTGACCACACTCGTGCAATTTCTCAGCGTAATCTGAATTTCCCTGTTAACTTTTCCTAATACCAAGTCTGCAAACTGCACTATGCCCAGCTCGATATTATTGCTGTCCACAATGACATCACACGTGCCTTGCGTAATTTCGGCCCTAAATGTGGCCCCAACAGAATTCGCTGCCCACAAGGGACCAGAAAAGAGCCACAGAACCCCACCCATGCCGATGTAATTCAGGTACCTGCGTAGATGCTGAACCCTTGAGATACCGGCTTTACTGAATTTCACCATCGAAGTTCTCTCCACCGCCGAGATCGCTAATCACCGCCCATTCCACCTTCTTTTTATTCTGACTATTCTGAGCGGGATAAACATGGGTGCTGAAAGGTGCCAGCATTTGTGGATGACTGTCAGAAAACTTCACCGGCACCCCATCAACTTTGATCTGGGTAAAGCTGATGTGATAAGGCGAATTATTACTAACTTGAACGCCCCCGGAAGCATGGGTAAAACGCAGCGCTTTGTATGCCAGCTCTGGTGTACCCACCAACCCCGTTGGCCGATAAAATAGTTTGATGGTGTTGCCGATGGCATAAGCTATCCCGCCGCCAATTTTGGTTTCTTCGAAGCGCTGGCCCGGAGACTTACTGCCGGGAATAGCAGCAGCATTAAAATAAAAGACACTCTCCCGATCAGTCGGCAACTTGCTGGTATCACCTAAGATGTGCAGGACATTAGTTCCTTTAGGGTCCAAACGAAATAAAGGAGGCGTGACGTAAAATGGTGTTTTACCCTTGCCATCAACGGTGCGAGTAATTTTAGTTGTCACTAGATAAGGGATATTGGTTGTTGTATTGCGCACCGATACCGTTGCTCCAGCTTTATCCTGTAAGAAAATAATGCGTGTAGCATCGATGCCAAATCCGCCTTCAGCCCAGCTCTGTGACGCAAACAAAAACGCGGCCAATACAAGGCTTTTTACTATGATGTTAGGAAGTCGGAGTTTACTGATCATCTTTTGTTTCTCATATCTTGGCTCAACCAGCCAGTAGTTGCCTAATAAAAGGCATCATCCAATCATCTAGGATTTTTCATCGAAGAAGCCCGAGGAGATGCTCCTCAGGCTAAAGCCACATAAAAGTTAGTCATACGCATAGGAGAAGGTGATGGGGGCAGTAATCCGCTGGTTTCCAGGAGCATCTGTGCTCTTTGTGGCTATATATACAACAAATTCTGCATAACTATTCTTGATATCAGGTTCCTCTTTGTTGTCTTTTTTTACATTAGGAACGATCATAGCAACCGTGCTTTCACTTTTAATAGGCGTTAATACATTATTTTCTAGATAACTTAGTACTATACCTGCCTGTTTATTAATATCTTTGTTAAAGAGATAACCCCCTGATCCCTCCAAGGTGTTACCTGTCACATACAACTTAACTTTACTTGCATCTTTATTGTCTGAAGAGCAGTCAGCAAGACCAATAGTGAAATGCCTTTCACTATCATTTATAAATTTTGAAATTCCTGCGCCTGGAAATTTCCCATCTGGGGGGGCTGTAAAAGCTGTTTTTATATAGTTCCCCGTATCCACCGTCCCATTTGAGCCAGGGTTAGTAACATCACATGTTGCAGTCACAATCGAACCGGTAACATTTACTATGGCATTATTCGCCGCATTAGCAGCCGAAGCTGCCCCCAAAACCAACGCCGCCACGACGCTTATCTTTAATATCTTTTTCATTTCATTAATCTCTTTTTAACTACTTAACTAAAATCTGGATCAAACTCGTGCATCACGTTTTGACAAACAGAGACATCTAGCTGTACAAATATTTGTCAATTAGGACCATTTTGACAATTGGTATACAAAAATTTTTCTGTGCAAAAACAAAGCAATATGGATATAACTATAGTTATTTCGCAAATTTTAAGGATATTTAATTATTTAATCAGAAATTAGTAACAGTAATTTCTTTAAAGTAACGAAGGAAGTGTGATGTTTTTACATATTGGAATAAAAAGAGTGGATTATCGAAATGTTTTTGTGGTAGGATAGTTGCGTTTTACAAATATATACAAATCTATCTCTTTTTTTATTAGAAAACTTTTAGTATAATTTCTAGGCAATTGTATACCAATTGTCAAAATGGTCCTAACTGTCATACCTTAACGTCTAACTTTTATACTCCAAACTCCTTGAAAACGTTCAGCATTACTGGCTGTATAGCGTACCGTATGGCGAATGTTTTTATGTCCAAGATAATCTTGTATCAGTCGGGTATCTATCCCTCGATCTGCAAGAGCAAAACCGCAGGCATGACGCAACATATGCGGATGCGGATCTACCGCGATATTCGCCCGTTGTCCTAACTGGTTGATAATCTGATAGATACGCTGTCGAGTAAGCGGTTTCCCACAACGCGACAAAAACAGCCAATCACTATCCGCGCCCTGTAAAGTTTTGCGCACTTTAAGCCATGCCTTAATCGCCTTAACCTCACGCTGCAACAGGGGATGGTTAGTACAAAACCCTCCCTTTAACCGCCTGATATATAAACATTTTTCTTTTAATTCCATGTCAGATAACCGTAAATGCCTGGCTTCACTAACACGAAAGCCGTGGATATAGCTCATATAAACCAGACAGTAATTCCGTTCTGGATTAGGCCCAACTTTTGCCATTTCCAACATGCTTTCTACTTCTGATTGAGTCAGATATTTTCTTTGGCCCATGATTATTTCTCCAAAATATATTGATAGTACAACCCGGCTATATCCCGCTTAAAACAGACATAAACTAGGATAAAATAGACACCGCTACCCAAAACGATGGCCTATTGTTCACCGAGGCTACAAGAGGTTATACAGATATGGGGCAAAATTTAAACACCTTTTTTGATTATTTTTTCACCTCACAAGCACGTTAGTTTACATTTGACTGACAGGACAGATTATTCAAAACAGGCTACAAGAACCTGTCGTTACAAATCGCCTTTTTCGTTATAGCGGCTTACTCTTAAGGTATTGATATGGTTTTCAACCAGTTACGAAGGAAAATATTCCATTGATTACGTTAAACTCGTCTGTATTATTATGGATGGTAAACAGGCTCAGGCCGTGACCTGCGAAACCTGACGGACTACCATGCAATCTAACGGAGATAAAAGAAACCTTATGAGAGGCCCATTGCTTGATGCCATCCCTCTGACTTCCCTACGTGGCGTCGGGGCAAATCAGGCCGCAAAATTAGCAAAAATAGGGCTGGTTAATTTGCAGGATCTGCTGCTGCATTTCCCGCTGCGTTATGAAGACCAGACACGCCTTTATACTATTAATGATCTTTTACCCGGTATTTCCGCCACCGTCACAGGTGAAATCCTGCGTACCGATGTTGTTGTTAGTCGTCGTCGAACCCTGATCTGCAAAATTAGCGATGGTACCGGCGTGCTCACACTGCGCTTTTTTAACTTTTCGGCGGCAATGAGAAACAATCTCGCGAAAGGGAAACAGGTTGTTGTCTATGGTGAAATCAGAAGAGGCGGTCAGGGTGCCGAAATTATTCATCCTGAGTATAAGATTCAAAATCATATGGGAAATGTACAGCTTCAAGAGACATTAACACCGATTTATCCGACAACAGAAGGTGTTCGTCAGGCGACGCTGCGTAATCTCATTGATCAAGCACTGAAATTACTGGATACCTGTACAATCAATGAACTTTTACCGGAAGAACTTAGCCGCTCTATTATTAGTCTGCCGCAAGCACTGCATACCTTGCACCGCCCAACACCAAATATTGCGCTGGTGGATCTGGAAACCGGCAAACATCCAGCTTATCGCCGTCTGGTTCTGGAAGAACTTTTAGCTCACCATTTGAGTATGTTAGCCGTCAGAGCTGGCGTACAACGTTATCACGCTCAGCCGTTGCCGACTGAGGACAAGTTAAAACCGCAATTCCTTAATCGCCTGCCATTTTCTCCAACTCATGCTCAGCAACGGGTTGTCTCAGAAATTGAACAGGATCTGGCAAAAGATGTTCCCATGATGCGACTGATTCAAGGCGATGTAGGTTCAGGAAAAACGCTGGTTGCCGCATTAGCTGCGTTGCGTGCCATTGCACATGGTAAACAGGTCGCCTTGATGGCACCGACTGAACTACTGGCAGAACAGCATGCAAATACATTCCGGCGATGGCTGGAACCTTTGGGTATTCAGGTCGGCTGGCTGGCAGGTAAGCAAAAGGGGAAAGCGCGTCAGAAACAACAAGAAGCCATTGCCAACGGTCAAGTCGCCATGATTGTTGGTACGCATGCCATGTTTCAGGAACAAGTGAAGTTTTCCGGTCTGGCGCTGGTGATTATTGATGAGCAACATCGGTTTGGTGTGCATCAACGTCTGGCTTTATGGGAAAAAGGACGTGAACAGGGTTTTCATCCTCACCAATTGATTATGACGGCCACCCCGATTCCCCGTACCTTAGCCATGACTGCTTATGCGGATCTCGATACTTCTATTATTGATGAATTGCCACCGGGGAGGACACCAGTCACAACCGTTGCGATCCCGGATACGCGCCGTGAAGAAATTATCAAACGGATCAGAAACGCCTGTCTTGATGAAAACAGACAAGCCTATTGGGTCTGTACGCTGATTGAAGATTCCGATGTGCTGGAAGCTCAAGCGGCACAAGCCACCAGTGAAGAATTGACGCTCGCTTTACCGGAACTGAAAGTCGGGTTGGTACATGGCCGAATGAAAGCCACAGAAAAGCAGCAAGTGATGGAAGCTTTCAAATGTGGAGAATTACAGCTTTTGGTCGCCACAACGGTTATCGAAGTGGGCGTGGATGTGCCGAATGCCAGTTTGATGATCATCGATAACCCGGAACGGCTCGGCTTGGCGCAACTTCATCAATTACGCGGCCGAGTTGGCCGTGGCGCTATCGCTTCTCATTGTGTTTTACTTTACAAAACTCCGCTAAGCAGTACTGCCAGAATTCGCCTGCAAGTGCTTAGAGACAGTAACGATGGTTTTGTTATCGCGCAGAAAGATCTGGAAATTCGCGGCCCCGGGGAGCTATTAGGAACACGCCAAACTGGGAATGCGGAATTTAAGGTAGCTGATTTGCTAAGAGATCAGGGAATGTTGCCGGAAATTCAGCGTATTGCCCGGCATATTCACCAACACTATCCTGAACATACCCGTGCCTTGATTGAACGCTGGTTACCGGAACGGGTACATTATGGTAATGCGTGATTGAGGATATATCGGAGCGTTTTTTTGTTTCTCAACGCTGCCAAAAATACAGATATCTGGTTTTATCCAATCATTAAGATGCTCTGCTATAGAGCTTTCTTTTAATTATTCCGTTTAATTGTTCATGTATTATTTCTAAAGGAATGCAAAATAGAACTACAATTATTCCTAAATTAGCACCAGCGTTAAAATATATCCCCAGAAAATATAAATGGTTTTTTATTATTTTCTTAAAAAAATCGAATCTAATACCTCGGATTAATTGATACGACGTGTCACTATCCGAAGTCTTTTATCAGCTAACTGGGGTGACAAGCGGTTCCGCCATTTTTTATCAAATTCAGTTATAGTGTATGCGGTATTAGCACAATGTTATGCTCAAAGGTTAAAACGAGAATAGATGTAAATCTATGATAGGAAATTTTAATTAATGTAATATTGAATTACTAAGTTTAAATAGTAAATGTTTCTATTAACCCAATGAATGTAATTTTAAATATTTTCTTTTCGAAGTATAAAACCTTGATGGAGGTCACGCAAATAATAGTAGTTTTGTTGGTTTTCTTATCTATACCCGTAATCATTGAAGATGCTTGATTTTATCCGAAATGGAGATCATTATCCTCGCTATGAAAATATTCATTACCGATGAACAAAAAGCCGAACTTGAACATCTCCATCACACCTGCCGTGATA
>NZ_CAWPHH010000026.1:0-64009 GCF_963887965.1 Photorhabdus sp. RW14-46
GGTAGATTCACATAATAAGTGCAACATCGTTAATCTGGAAGTAAACATGTTCGTATTCCTTTAAATAATTCATTCGGGGTTTTCCCACCCCGTGTTTTTCGAGGGCGATTATTTAATCGGTTTACCACAAAATTTATTTCCTGATCAGAGATTTCATTAAAATTGGTTCCCTTTGGAAAGTATTGTCTGATTAATCCATTGATATTCTCATTGATCCCTCTTTCCCAAGGCGAATAAGGGTGAGCAAAGTAAATTTGGGTTTCTAATTCTTCACCGATGATTTCATGATCTGCGAACTCCAAACCGTTATCGAACGTGATGGTCTTAACCTTTTGTTTTAACGGGTATAATACTTTCACTGCCGCTTTCGCGACTTCTGATGCCTGCTTGCTATCAAGTTTAACGATTATTGTATACAGCGTCTTGCGGTCAACCAATGTTAATAAGACACTTTTTTTATCTTTCCCTATTATCGTATCTCCTTCCCAGTCCCCAATACGTTCTTTTTTATCAACAATTTCCGGGCGTTCATCAATACTGACCCGATTTTTAATTTTACCTCTTCTTTCATAGCGACCATAGCGTTTGCGATAGGGTTTTCTGGCTATTCGCAGATGTTGCCATAAATCACCCCCCTTTCTTTTATCTTGATAAATCAGTCTATAAATCGTCTCATGATGCAAAGATATCCCTTTATGTTGCTTCAAATAATCAGCCACCTGTTCAGGGCTTAAATCTTTCCAAATTAACCGTTTTATCCATCTTTTTACTTCCGGCGTTATTTTCACGGCTTTCTTAGCAAAATGACGACGCGCCAATACCTTCAAATGAGCCTGTTCAGGGCAGTATGTCTGGACTTCTTGATTTCTCTTCAATTCTCTGCTGATGGTCGATGGGCTTCGCTTAAGTGACTCCGCAATAAAAAGCTGTGAAAAACCCGCTTCTTTTAAACTGGAAATCTGGTATCTTTCTGTTTCGGTCAGTTGTGTATAGGCCATAGTGCATTTTCCTTTGGCGAGAAAGATGCCTACTATAGCAACTGACCGCCCTTCTGAAAAATTGCACTTATTAGTCGAATCCGCCATAGAAAACAATAATAAAAACTTCTTTTAAAACGAAAATTACTCCAAGTTATATATTCAATCATAGATTATATAAATCATATAGAACTAGCATTTAAGCATTTAAGCATTTAAGCATTTAAGCATTTAAGCATTTAAGCATTTAAGCATTTAAGCATTTAAGCATTTAAGCATTTAAGCATTTAAGCATTTAAGCATTTAAGCATTTAAGCATTTAAGCATTTAAGCATTTAAGCATTTAAGCATTTAAGCATTTAAGCATTTAAGCATTTAAGCATTTAAGCATTTAAGCATTTAAGCATTTAAGCATTTAAGCATTTAAGCATTTAAGCATTTAAGCATTTTATAATAATGTCAAGGTTGTTTCCATTCAATAATCAATATTTTAAATAATAATAATAANCATTTAAGCATTTAAGCATTTAAGCATTTAAGCATTTAAGCATTTAAGCATTTAAGCATTTAAGCATTTAAGCATTTAAGCATTTAAGCATTTAAGCATTTAAGCATTTAAGCATTTAAGCATTTAAGCATTTAAGCATTTAAGCATTTAAGCATTTAAGCATTTAAGCATTTAAGCATTTAAGCATTTAAGCATTTAAGCATTTTATAATAATGTCAAGGTTGTTTCCATTCAATAATCAATATTTTAAATAATAATAATAAAACCTAATGCCGCACAAAAAGATGATTAAACTATTAATGTACTGTTTTTATGTCTCTATTATAGCCGCCATAATAAAACTATTACGGCGGTCATATATACCCGTCATCTTTCAAGTTGCTTCTTTGTTGGCTGCACTCACTCACCCCGGTCACATAGTTACCTATGCTCCCGGGGATTCGTTCCCTTGCCGCCGCGATGCATCTTGAAATCCATAGGGTATATTAAAGCCAATTCTTCCGCTTAAAATAGAGATACGGCGCGAGACCGGCAGCAATCATTAAACCAATTGCGCCCGGATAACCAAATGTCCAGTGCAATTCCGGCATAAATTCAAAGTTCATGCCGTAACTGGAAGCCACCAGCGTCGGCGGCAGGAATACCACAGAAACAACCGAGAAGATTTTGATAATTCTGCTCTGCTCAATATTGATAAAACCCATTGCCGCCTGCATCAAGAAATTAACTTTCTGAAACAGAGATTCATTATGTGGCAACAGCGATTCAATATCCCGCAAGATTTCACGGGCCTGCTCTAGTTGAGCCCCCGGCAAACGGGCCCGTCGCACCAAGAAGTTAAGAGCACGCTGAGTATCCATAAGACATAAGCGAACCTTCCAGCTAATATCTTCCTGTTCAGCAAGACTGGACAAGGCAATATCAAACTCATCACCCTGTTTCCCTTCCATAATGACCCGGCTCAGGGATTCCAACACGCTGTAAATATTTTCGATAACATCAGCCAACTGTTCGATCTTGGTTTCAAACAGATCCATCAGCACTTCATAAGCATTACCATCAACTAATGTCTGATTACGAGCACGCATACGATACAATCGAAACGCAGGGAGCTCCCGCTCTCGCAACGTATAGAGACGACCATCACGAATAGTAAATGCAACTGTTGCGTTGCCAGCATGGTCTTCCGCGTCTTCAAAGTAGAAAAATGAGTGGACGTGTATCCCGTCTTCATCTTCAAAAAAACGCGCCGACGCCTCAATGTCATCCAGTTCCGGTCGGGTTGCCAGAATTTGGCCCAATTCATTTTGAACTTGCAGTCTGTCTTGCTCTGCCGGTTCAACCAAATCTACCCATAAGGAATCAGATAACTTTTCTCCCTCTTCAAACTCAAGACGGAGCAGGCGATTATTCTCTAACTTAAATGCGCTCAGCATGTATCATAAGTCTCCTTTACTCCCTACGTGATCGTAAGGCGCGAATGTTACGCTTAGAAGAAAAAGCCTGTCAACATTCAACCTGGATATTATTTTCAGACCATTTCAAGCCTGGCATAAGCAGCAACCAGCCACTTAATTCCTTCCCCTTGAAACGCGATTTGCAATCGGCTATGTTCACCACTTCCCTCCATATTGACAATGGTTCCTTCACCAAATTTAGGATGACGAACACGTTGCCCAAGAGCATAACCGCTATCATTGGCGCTAATTGGTGTACCTAACCGACTATGACTAACCGGACGAGATACTGTCGCACGTAACCGAACTTCTTCAATACATTCTGACGGCAGTTCCCCAATAAAACGAGATGGCCGATGATAAACCTCTTTGCCATATAAACGACGACTTTCGGCATAAGTGATGGTCAGCTTTTCCATTGCACGTGTCAGACCCACATAAGCCAAGCGACGCTCCTCTTCCAAACGTCCACCTTCTTCAATCGACATCTGACTTGGGAACATGCCTTCTTCCATACCAACAATAAATACCTGTGGGAATTCCAGTCCCTTCGCCGAATGTAATGTCATCAGTTGCACCGAATCCTGATAGGCATCGGCCTGCCCTTCTCCCGATTCCAGCGCAGCATGGGAAAGAAACGCCTGCAATGGCGTGAAATTTTCATCCTCATCCTGATAACTAAACTGGCGAGTCGCCGTGACAAGTTCTTCAAGGTTTTCAATACGCGCCTGCGCTTTTTCACCTTTTTCCTGCTGATACATTGCTCGCAGGCCAGAATCACGGATAATCCTGTCAGTCTGAACATGCAATGGCATATCTTCAGTTTCTGTCGATAATGCGTCAATTAGTTCAATAAAACGCTGTAAGGAAGCAGCGGCACGCCCAGCCAACACTTTCTCTTGCAGCAATATCTGACAACAATCCCACAACGTTTGCTGCCGTTCACGCGCCGCCTGGCGCACAATATCTAACGTTCTGTCACCAATACCACGGGTAGGCGTATTCACCACACGTTCAAACGCCGCGTCATCATGACGATTGGCAATCAAACGCAGGTAAGCCAGTGCATCTTTAATTTCCTGACGTTCAAAGAATCGTTGACCACCATAAATACGGTATGGCATTGATGCCTGTAACAGCGCCTCTTCCAGTACACGGGACTGCGCGTTGCTGCGGTAAAGTATGGCACAGTTTTTCAGGGCACCACCATTTTCAAGCCAGTTTTTTATCCGGCTGACCACATAACGGGCTTCATCCAGTTCATTAAATGCACAATAAAGGGAGATGGGCTCACCCTCTACCCCATCAGTCCACAAATTTTTACCCAGACGATCACTGTTATTGGCAATCAGTGTATTGGCAACTTTCAGAATATTACTGGTGGAACGGTAATTCTGCTCCAAACGGATAGTTTCAGCACCGGGAAAATCTTTCAGGAAACGCTGAATATTCTCAACTTGAGCCCCACGCCAACCATAAATAGATTGATCATCATCCCCAACAATCATCACTTTGCCTGTTTCTCCTGCCAACAGATGGATCCAAGCATATTGAATACTGTTAGTGTCCTGAAACTCATCCACTAGAATATTAGTAAAGCGGCCACGGTAATGTTGCAGGATCTGAGGTTTATTCAGCCACAACTCATGAGCTCGCAGTAAAAGCTCAGCAAAATCCACTAGCCCGGCCCGATCACAAGCCTCCTGGTAAGCCTGATAAATTTTCTGCCATGTCGCCTCAACAGGATTGCCATAACTTTCAATATGCTGTGGCCGCAATCCTTCATCTTTTTTACCATTGATGTACCACATGCCTTGACGAGCTGGCCATTGTTTATCATCCAGATTCATCGCTTTGATAATGCGTTTAAGCAGGCGATTTTGATCTTCACTGTCAAGAATCTGAAAATCCTGTGGCAAATTAGCATCCAGATGATGGGCTCGTAATAAACGATGAGCCAAACCGTGAAACGTACCAATCCACATTCCACCTTGACTGGTACCGATCAAGTTTTCAATCCGATGACGCATCTCCGCAGCCGCTTTATTGGTGAAGGTCACAGCCATAACAGAAAATGGCGAAGCCTTCTCCACCGATAGCAACCAAGCAATTCGGTGTACCAGAACCCGGGTTTTACCACTCCCCGCGCCAGCTAATACCAACATATTAGTCCGCGGAGCAGCTACAGCTTCCCGTTGTTTGTCATTCAGACTTTCGAGCAGATAGGAGACGTCCATAGTTACCATCAATTGATTAGACAGCGCCCAAAGGTTGCTGTGTTTTTATACAGAATAATTTCTTGATTATATCAATGCTGTCAAAGAAGCCAAATCGTAAATCTCAATGTGAGGCAGTAGGCGGCTTTCCATCGTCTGCAATAATTTTTTATTCTTAGTATTCATCCAGCAAGCTTGCATACCACTACCCAGCGCTCCTGCCACATCAGTATTCAAGTCATCACCAATATGTAAGATTTGCCCAAGCGCTAAACCCAGACGATCCGCGGCCAAACAGTACATATCGCTGCAAGGTTTTGCGCGTCCATCAGGGCCAGCTTGCAGCACAAATTTAAAATAAGGGGCAAGACCACAGGCGGCTGGTTCTGCATTGCCATTAGTAATGGCTACCAGTGGCATTTGTTCAGCAAGTGCCGCCAGAGTTTTATGTGTTGATTCAGGGATATCAATTCGATTACGCCAAAGTGTGAAATGCGCCATGACATCATCTGCCCCCCGATCAGCGTCTTCACGGCTAAAACCGTAATGGCAAAACATCAACTTTGAGGAGTACCAGCGCCATAAAGTCATGTCATGATAAATTTCAGGATGCTGCTCAAGTGTCAATTCACGGAAAGCACATAGATCCTGATGATTAAGGTGGCTGAACCTAGGATCATACTGCCGTACAAAGTTCAGTACTTCCTCTTCTGCCTTATCCATGACTGGATGATTATCATACAGCGTATCATCCAGATCAAATGTCATCGCTAACACTGGCGCAAGAGGCCGGTAAAAACGCATTACGATTTCCCTCGTTTGGCTCTGGGATGGGCGACATCATACACTTTTGTCAAATGCTGGAAATCTAAATGAGTATAGATTTGTGTGGAGGATAGGCTGGCATGACCCAGTAATTCCTGAACTGCGCGCAAATCACCACTGGATTCCAGAATATGAGTGGCAAAAGAGTGACGCAATTTATGAGGATGAATATGACTGCTCATTCCCTGGCGTATTCCCCACTGCGCAAATCGTTTTTGTACATTACGGGTTGATATCCGCCGCCCACGCTTTGAGACAAAAACAGCATTATCCTCCGGCTCGAATAGCTCCCGCATCGCCAACCAACGATTAAGCCATTCAACCGCGGTATGTCCCAAAGGCACCTTCCGCTCTTTACTGCCTTTACCTGAAACCCATACTTCCCCACTTTCAAGATCCAGATGCTGGCAATCAAGACCCACCAACTCCGACAAACGTAATCCAGCACCATACATCACTTCCAACATCGTCCGGTCACGCACCGATAATGGATCATTAAAATTGATATTCAGCAGTTGGTTCACTTCATCCACATCGATATTTTTCGGCAAATGACGCTTGGTTCCCGGCGTGCTGACGGTTTTACTCGGATTAACGGAAATTTCTCCTTGAATTACCTGCCAATCAAGAAAACTGCGCAAGGAAGATAAACGCAACGCCAAGTTAGCTGATTGCAAACCAGCCCGACGACTACGTGTTACCAACATTCTCACTTTCGCGGGATCAAGATCTTGCCATTGGCTGACACCCATTTCTAAAACCATCTCAGCCAATGTAGCAAGATGGCGACGATAATGGGTGATAGTCACGGGACTTAATCGACGCTCTACCCTGAGGTAGCGCAAAAATGCCTCAATCGGCTCCAGTAACTGGTCAATTTCCTGCATCATATGCGTTTAATCCAACGAGACAATATATCCGGCAATAACTTAGCCAGATGCTCAAGCATGTCAGTTCCCATGCCTTCTTGATAATGTTGATGATTCCGACTGTTAAATATCACCATACCCAGTTCGCCCCTCGTTCCCAATAGAGAGACGGCAACCGAACCGACCTGCCGAACTTGCGGCAACAACAATAGAATTTCCGGCCCATTTAGCATACCGAGATAGTGGTTTTTATTACCAAAACGCTGAATACGGATTGGTTCAAAAGCATTGCGAGAAAGCGCTAAATCAGGCGCATCAAGTGGTGCACCAATATGCCATTTATCACTGAAAAGACGGATATTGGCACTATTTAGTCCCATATTCTTAGCCCATAAACTTAACCGACTAAGCATATCTTGCAAACTCTCTGCCGCAACCAAATTAACAAGTAATTTAAGCAACTGCTCAAACAGTTGTTCGTTCACTCTCGCCTGCTCCATGAGCAGAGTTATATCTTCTTCCAGATAAGCAATACGCGTTCTCTGGCGGCTCATATACCATTCAACCAAAGAAATCGTTTCTCTCACCGGGTGAGGAACCCGCATCTGTTCAACGACACATGCATTACGGATAAAGAAATTGGGGTTTTCCAATAAATAATCCACAACAGTCTGATCATCAAGTATGTCATTGATGCTTAACTGCTCTTCTTTTTTCTCCATCTCCGATGCCCCGCAGCTCAAAACAGAATCGATTACAGATGAATTGTGCCATCATAAACGTGCATCGCCGGTCCCGTCATATAGAGCGGTTTTCCCGGCCCATCCCAACAGATAAACAGTGAACCTCCCGGCAAATCTACCCGAACATGGTTGTCGAGCAATTGCTGCTGAATACCTACTGCTACCGCTGCACAAGCACCACTGCCACAAGCTTGGGTTTCCCCAACACCACGTTCATAAACCCGTAAGCGAATATGACCACGGTTTAAAATTTGCATGAAACCAATATTCGCCCGTTCAGGAAATCTTTCGTGGCTTTCCAAAGCTGGCCCCAAAATGTCTACTTCGGCCGTTTCCACATCTGGCACTTGAATCACACAATGAGGATTCCCCATAGAGACAACACCACAAAGAACAGTTCTCTCTGCTACCCGTAAAATATAGGTTTTTTCCGCCCTTAACGCACGAAATGGCACATGATGCGGCTCAAATTCAGGCTCCCCCATATTAACGCAAACCTGATCATCATTGGTGATACTCAACACCATCCGTCCCGATTGCGTGCTGACTTTAATATCACGCTTATTAATTAATCCCTTAAGGCGGACAAAACGGGCAAAACAACGCGCTCCATTGCCACATTGTGCAACTTCACTGCCGTCAGCATTAAAAATACGATAGTGAAAATCCATATCCGGATCATAAGGTGCTTCAACAATTAATAATTGATCGAAGCCCACACCGGTATGCCTATCTGCCAAACGACTGATCAGCTCTGGTGAGAAATAAACATTTTGGGTCACAGCATCAACGACCATAAAGTCATTACCCAGACCATGCATTTTGGAGAACTGCATATCATGCTCCACCGTAAACCGTAGCGACTAACTATCGGCTTATCTCGCTTATTTCTGAGAGGTACTATCCACTTGCTGCCCTTGCTGCTCAGTATTCGCGGGAATCTGAGATGCAGTTGTTGCCTTCTCGGTCGATGGTTGTTCTGGAGGAAAATAGAGAGGACCTTTCAGTCCACAACCGGAAAGTACAAATAAGGTTATGATAGCCAGAAATCCACGTAATTTTTTCTTCATTGCATTAATGCCTGTAATTCATACGTCAATATTCTCTATAATCGCAGTTAGACCTCGAAAAGCAAATAGGAAATGAAGATGAACGACAGTGAATTTCACCAGTTAGCTGACCAACTGATACTTTATATCGAAGGGCAGTTAGATAATTATGATGGCAATGCTGATATCGACTGTGAAACCAATGGCGGTGTCATGACCCTGAGCTTTGATAATGACAGCAAAATTATTATCAATCGCCAGGAACCTTTCCATCAAATCTGGCTGGCAACAAAAGGCGGTGGTTATCATTTTGACTACAAAGAAGGTCAGTGGATTTGTGACCGCAGCGGGGACAATTTTTTAACCATGCTAGCATACGCCATCACCGAACAAAGTGGCGAACAGTTCAGTTTCCCATAATTGAACCTACCCCGCATCGCGCTGAAGGATCCCCACAAATCAGCGCTAATAAATCAAAACCATACTTTGGTAGATTTTGGCGAGATGCTTGAGGGTTTTATTAAGCACTATTTCAAATAATATTAGCGGGGAATGGCGTAAGACATTCTCTGCTAATGTCAGATGAGAGATAACTCTTCTTGATTTAATACTATTTGCCTGATAATTAAGATGTATTCCTTTATTTTCGGCATAAAAACCAATCAGCCAAAGTACAACCGAACTCAGTGTAGCAAGTAGACTCAATACTGATAAACGACCAGCCCCGTGGCTATAGACCAAATCCAAAACGTTCACTCTTTTCATCCCTAAAATTTTGCTCTATTTGCATTCTTCGGCTGTAAATTTTCATCACCTGACGAGGTTTAAAATCATCCATACTAGTAAAAATAAGCCAAGGCTCCATTGCTGCCGAACGCCCATCTTTGACCTGAGATTTTCGCACCATTCGATATCGTGATTTTTTGAATTTTCTACCTTTATTCGGTCTTTTATGAAGATAAAAATAACCATCGCAACGTGCATATTCTGCTTTTGATAATGTACCAAACCCTAAAAACTGTGGGGTTGTAGTGGCTTTTAAAGCTTGCCGTTTAAACCAAAGCTCACCCTATTTTTCAAGTCTTAGTTGAGTATTGCCTCGAATGCGTCCGACAAAATCCCAACCGAGCGTTTTTATATGTTTGAACCATGCATTTTGAAAACCTGCATCCGTAACAATAATTACTCTGGCTTTAGGGTTAACAGCACGCGCTAGCCTGTCAAGAAATGCATTTTGTATCGTTACATTTTGTTGTTCACATGAGGGAACTATTTGACTTAACAAAGGAATTGAGCGTCCATCGCAAATTAAACTCGCACGGAGCACATGGTGTTCTTGTGACGGATATCCACTCCAATCAACAGCAATGACACACAGCGACAGAGACTCAGTGAGCATTGAAATAATGTTGCGAAAGATATCAGGAATATCCCTATGAAGAGCTTCATTACCGAGTAGCCGGTCAATACGTTTAATTTTATGTTTGACGTGAGCGTTTCCGGGTAAAAAGCGCCCAATGCTGGTTAACGTAAGAAAAGCACCATTAATCAAAGCGATAGTGGCATCGATTAATGCATTCTGACGATATTTATGAAAGGGTGATAAAGCATCTTTAAAGAAGTTATGACATACTTCACGTACAGGCATAGCAGTGACCTTATTGACTTGGTGGAACAATCAGTAGATCACATAACGCTATGCCTGTCTATTTTCTGGGGATTCCTCAGCGCATCGCGGGGTAAATCAGTAATGTGACACAGAACGATAAAGTTCTGGCTGCTCTTCATTTTCCCCATCATGAGCCACACACAAATGTGAAAAAGATGATCCACTAAATGGAATCACCTGAATCTGGCCTTTCATTTGCACAATCTGATAAAACTGTGGCAAGTTAAAGTTGATAAAACTTGATCCATAGGTAAACCGATCATGAGATGAAGAATAAAACCGACTGACGTCGCGTACCAATTCTTCCTTACTTCCCTCGCAATGAGAATAAATTTCTACCCGGTTGGTTTCATCCAGAATATAAATATTAAAACTTTGATTATCTTGCGTATTTTCGAAGAAAAATTGAATAATACCCTCACTGGCAAAGCCATCAACCACCGCGGGTAAATGTGTCTCTTTGGTATTAATTTTCACCGGCAACCCATGCAATTTGTTATTAGAGATTGCCCCATAGAATTCCACGGCATTTTCCAATTTCTGCACAGATACGTTAAGACGTTCAAAGAACAGCCCCCAAGTCTGGCCGGCAATACGTAATGCTTTAAAACGACCTGGGTCCTGACGATTGCTGGATAAACGTAATTCAATACATTCAGATACCAGTTGCTGGATCCGAGTTCGAATAAGCCCTCGTAAATGTTCGCTGTAACAGAACACTTCAACCGCCGCTGGCGGCGCAGCATCTTGATGCATTTTGCCCAGTATGGTCTTCAACGCTTCCAGCACAGATTGCCCACCACTAAAGTGTAAGGTCCTCACTTCATTCCATGAATTACGATAAAGTAAGTCAATGCTTTCCACCAAACACTGTTGCGATTCACCAAAACTGAATACATCAAGCTTACGGAAATCAAAATGTACAACCTGATTGGAGAACTCAGCGGTCGGATCTTTCTCCAGATTGACAATTATTGCCAAATGACGAATTTCACACGGGCTATAGAGTGCTTTCGGTGTCGGTGATGGCAGGCGGATAGGAAAATGAGTAGAAATATCATTAATCAATTCATGCAGCTTCAGCTCATCACATTGAGTTTCGCCATGATGAATATGGATACACGATTTTTCTGTTAACAAGCCGTTAAAGTAGGTCCACGACACCAGTTTATTGAGATAACGATTATATTCCAGAGGTTGATGACCAATGATCGATCCAATAGCCGGAGCCTGATTGTAGAGATACCAACCGCTACGGTTTGCACGCCCTTGAGGAACATAAATAAATGTTAAATTTTTCTCTGATAGATCTGGCGAAATTTGCGGATTAACCAGCGTTACTTTCCCTGGCAATGCTTCAAATGCAGCATAAAGTTTACGCGTCAGCACACCAATATCCTGTGGACTGGCACTGACACTCAGATTATTACGGCGGGCAAAACGGATAAGATTACGATAGCTCTGCATCATGGTATCGAGCAGTTCATTATGCGCATCACGAACCTGTTCAATTTTCCATAAGTTGCGGTTATCCAAAATTTTCAACCGCTCTGGATCCCACTTCCACTCATAGATCAGTTGGGTCAAAACCTGGCGTCGCCAGCCAATGCAGCCTTTATCATCTTGATTTAGAGAGAGTTTTTCACAAACTTTTAAATAAAAACATCGACGTATTAGATCTAAACGGGTCGTATCATTAATTTCAATCAGATAACGGGTAACACGCTCAAGCATCATGCTGTATGCGTCAAGGCCAAAGGAAACTATTTCACCTGCATGTAGGCGCTGTTTCATCTCCATTGCCAGTAACTTACCATTGGGATATTCCCAAGAATACGCTTCCAGTAACAAGCTTTTTAATACGGCTTTATAAGGGGAATCGATACTTTTGTAGAGTTGCCATAAGCTAGCACCAAAGTACTCTTCAGCAGATAGCTCACCCAATCCACCGAGATCAAGCCACTCATTTGGCGTCAGAACACCTTGCGCATAAAGCGATAAAACATATTCATCATAATGGCGTTCTTCTTCTACAGGCACCATTTCCCATAACAAACGCTTACCCGCCATACGTACAGCGGTACGATAAAATTCATCAAGTAACAGAATATGCTGAGTAGAGCCGCAATCCTCACCACCGAGGCTACCACTCGCATTGTGGCGAAAGCGGTTTTCATCAATAAGAAAAAAATTGACTTCAATACCAAGCGCTGCCGCCCACTGCTCAATAAGCGTACACTTACGTTGCAGCAAAAGGCGCTCATCATTATCAAGCCATGACTGATGACATACCCAGATATCCAAATCAGAACAACCGCTCTGCCCGATTGATGAAGTACTGCCCATTGAGTAAATACCGGTAATAGGAAGTTCACCATTGGCAGGCTGTTCTATGAAGTGATCTAATTTATTTTCTAAATCATTAAGATAAGATTTTTGTGCTTCATCATGCACGAAAAAACATACGCCATAGGGAACATTACCGTTAATGTAACCTGGCATCATCGAATGATGATAGTGCAATAATACTGGCAGTAAACTGTATACCTGTTTAAATTCCGCACTCATGGCGGTAGAGGCGCGTTCTAACCTGAGTTGGTTTATCGCATCCAGTCTCTGCTTCAGTGTTTCGATATAAAGGTACAAGACGTCTCGCCCGATTGAGTTCCAGTGCCCAGATAAATCCCCCGTTTCCGGCTGTTATAGCTCTATGGAATTATTTAGAATGATTTTTACCAATTTATTACCGGAAACGTGATCAATTTAACACCTTGTCGATAAACCGTAAAGTCAGTAAAGCAATTGAATTCGATGTCTTATCGTACGAAAAATCAAATAATACATTGTTATATATAGAAATAATCAAAAAACCCATACCATTTATACCCTCATTATATGAAAGAAATTTTCTCTGCCCATTTTTTCAAGTTAATGTGCGTAATATCTTGTTATCATCAACCCTACAGAAATGACTCCGTTGGCTATATTTTAATTAATGATTTTTTCCATTCGGGATTCTTTAATTACAGAAATAATTTACTGGAAAAGTTAATTCATAATTAAATCAATTTACTTTCATCAATATCAAAATAATTTAAAAAATTAAAATTTATTTTATGCTTTAACATAACCGGCATCTCTTCTTCTCAGCTCCTAACTGGAAAAAAAACAGCCGAAGTGTTAAAACGAGTGTTATGTTTTTTCATTTATTGACGGCTGAAAAGCCTGAGAAATACAACCAGCTATGTCAACTAAAACCATCCGTATCGCAACCCGCCAAAGCCCTTTAGCTATGTGGCAAGCGCTGTATGTTCAGCAAAAACTGCAACAATGTCACCCAGATCTGGAAGTTCAACTGGTTCCAATGGTAACCCAGGGCGATGTCATTCTGGACACGCCTCTGGCAAAAATCGGAGGAAAAGGGCTGTTTGTCAAAGAGTTAGAGTTAGCTCTACTTGAAGGCCGAGCCGATATCGCCGTCCATTCAATGAAAGACGTCCCGATCTCTTTTCCTGAGGGGCTAGGTCTGGTCACTATTTGTGAACGTGATGATCCTCGTGATGCTTTCGTCTCTGTGAAATATCACTCTCTGGATGAATTGCCAACAGGCAGCATCGTTGGCACATCAAGTTTACGCCGCCAGTGTCAACTCCGTGAATTACGTCCTGATCTGATTGTCCGTGACCTTCGGGGCAATGTTGGAACCCGCCTGAACAAGTTGGATAATGGTCACTATGATGCAATCATCCTTGCCGTCGCAGGATTGAAAAGGTTAAAACTGCATGAGCGTATCCGTACGCCGTTGACGGCAGAACAATCATTACCTGCCGTTGGTCAAGGCGCGGTAGGAATTGAATGCCGCCTAGACGACCAACAAACACAAACTCTGTTAGCACCATTAAACCACTATGATACAGAAGTTTGTGTTCTTGCCGAACGTGCGATGAATACCCGACTGGAAGGAGGCTGCCAAGTACCAATAGGTAGCTATGCTATCTGGCAGGACGGGAAAATCTGGTTACGGGCATTAGTTGGCGCACCTGATGGTAGCGTTATTATTCGCGGTGAGAGAACAGCTTTACCAAAAGATGCCTGCCAGGCAGGGGTTGAATTGGCAGAAGAGTTGTTGGAACGGGGAGCACGGGAAATTCTAACCCAAGTTTATCGAGGAAATCCCTCCACATGAGTATTCTGGTGACTCGCCCTGCTCCTGCCGGAGAGGAACTAGTCAGAAGGTTACAGGCTGCGGGAAAAACAGCTTTCAGCGCACCTTTAATCAATATTCACCCAGGTTCAGAGCTGCCACAGCTAGCTGAGAAGCTTAACCCTCTAAATACCCGTGATATGGTATTTCTATTGTCAAAAAATGCAGTTTATTATGCAAACAATCAGTTAAATAAAATTAATCTGTTATGGCCCGACAAGCTGATTTATTATGCTATCGGCAGATCAACCGCTCTGGCTTTTCATCAACTAACGGGTATGAATGTTATCTGGTCATCAGAGGGTGAGACCAGCGAAATCTTGCTAAAACTACCATCGCTACATCAGGTTGAAAATAAACAAGCTTTGCTGCTCAGAGGAAATGGCGGGCGTGAACTTATTGCCCGGACGCTGACAGAAAGAGGTGCCACAGTTGACTATTGTGAATGTTATTTCCGCCAGCCCGTAGACTACCCGGCAGCAGAATTCAGTGCCCACTGGCAAAAGTATGGAGTACAAACTTTAGTTGTAACCAGTGGCGAAATACTGCAACTGTTATATAACTTAATACCCGAAAGTGATCGAAACAGGTGGTTATTGCATTGCCGCCTGATTGTGGTAAGCGAACGTCTTGCACATGCCGCCCGAAATTTGGGCTGGCAGGATGTTAAAGTTGCAAAAAGTGCAGATAACGACGCCTTAATTCAGGCACTAGAATAAACTGACATGGGATGCCCACTATGACGGAGCAAAAACAGTCCTCCGAGACAGTTGAACAAACAAAAACTACGGTTGAAAACTCGCAACAGCTCGAAACCGCGCCTCAAAAGCAAGAACGTTCTGGCACGCTAAAAAACATAATTGCTATTGCAATCATGCTGGCAATCGGTGGCGGTCTTTATTATTACGGACAGCAACAAAGCCATTTACTGAGTACAGAGAACCACGAGCTACGCCAACAACTGGAATCATTGAAACAACAACAATCACAGGATAAACAGCATATTGAAGCGCTGTTTAAAGAACAATCACAGACTTTAAGCCATTTTTCCGCACAAAATGAGCAACTGGGTCATAGTCTACAAGAGTTACAGGCCAAAATCTCTGCGTTATCCAGTTCTGATGTAAAAAGCTGGCTACTAGCACAAGCTGATTTTCTGGTCAAAATGGCAGGCCGGAAATTATGGAATGATCAAGATATAGTCACCGCCGCTGCTCTGCTGAAAAATGCAGATGCCAGTCTCTCTGAAATGAATGATCCAAGCCTGATTGAAATCCGTCGTGCAATTACACAAGACATCAGTACATTATCTGCCATTAGTCAGATTGATTTTGACGGCATTATCCTGCGAGTTAATCAGCTTTCTAACCAAGTAGATAACCTGCGTCTGGCTGACAATACAACCGATGGTTCGCCAATGGACGAAGATAATGATGAATTAACCGGTACATTATCTGAATGGCGCCAGAATCTGAGCAAAAGCTGGAAGAGTTTCATGGATAATTTCATTACCATCCGTCGCCGGGATACCGCAGCAGAGCCATTACTGGCACCAAATCAAGATATCTATCTACGAGAAAATATCCGAGCCCGTCTGTTGATTGCCGCCCAAGCAATACCCCGTCATCAAGGTGAAGTTTTTAAACAATCATTAGAAACAGTTTCAACTTGGGTTAGAGCTTACTTTGATATCAATGATCCCAATACCAAAGCATTCCTGGAAGAAATTGATTCATTAAGCCAGCAGCCTGTTTCCATAACTGCTCCAGACCACCTTTCAAGCCAGCCTTTACTGGAAAAACTGATGCAAACCCGGGTTCGCAGCTTACTTTCCCAATCTTCTGAAACTAATCAGGAGGGTTAAGTTATGCTGAAAGTTTTATTACTGTTTGTGGTACTCATTGTTGGTATTGTGCTCGGTCCGATAATTGCTGGCCATCAGGGATATGTGCTGATTCAAACTGACAATTACAACATTGAAACCAGTGTTACCGGCCTGTTCATTATATTTGTTCTTTTACAACTGGTACTCTGCCTCTTTGGTTGGTGCTACCGCAGAGTTATACGCACAGGCTCACGTACCCGTGGCTGGTTCCTTGGACGCAAACGCAGCCGTGCCCATGCCCAAACAAAAGCAGCGTTGCTCAAACTGGCAGAAGGCGATTTCAAACAAGTTGAGCAATTACTGACCCGTAATGCTGATCATGCGGAACAACCTGTAGTCAACTACTTACTGGCGGCTGAAGCAGCCCAACAACGCGGAGATGAATTTCGTACCAATCAGTATCTGGAACGTGCAGCAGAAGTCGCAGACAATAATCAGTTGCCTGTGGATATTACCCGTGTACGTATTCAACTCACTCAAGGTGAAATTCATGCAGCCCGTCATGGTGTAGATAAGCTACTAAATCAAGCTTCACGCCATCCAGAAGTCTTACGCCTGGCTGAACAAGCCTATATGAAGTCAGGAGCTTACCAGTCACTGATTGATATACTGCCGGTAATGGAAAAAATCCATCTACATGATGAGTTACAAATTCACAAATTGCGCCAGCAAGCCTATATCGGTCTGATGAATCAGTACATGGCAGAACAAGGCAGCGAAGGCTTAAAACGTTGGTGGCATGATCAAAGCCGAAAAATTCGCCATGATGTGGCTTTACAAGTTGCAATATCTGAACATTTAATTGAATGTGATGACCATGAAACTGCACAAAAGATCATCTTGGAAAGTTTAAAACGTCAATACGACGAACGTTTACTCTTATTGATCCCTCGCTTAAAAAGCGAAGATCCAAAGCCGATACAAAACGCATTGGACCATCAGTTAAAACAACATGGTTCGACCCCTCTGTTAAACAGTACACTTGGACAAGTTGCTTTGCGCCACGGAGAATGGGAAAAAGCAGTAAAAGACTTTAAAACTGCATTAGCCCAACGTCCTGATGCACATGATTATGCTTGGTTAGCCGATGCATTGGATAAACTACGTAAACCAGAAGAGGCCGCACAAGTTCGTCGCGAGGGATTAGTACTCACTTTAAAGCGTGAAAGTAATGTCGTGAAGAGTGATCTCGTTAATAGTAATAGTGCTGTAATATCGTGATCGCTCATCCATTATTAGCAAGTCTTCATGCCGATGATTAAAAATGCCCCGCACGGGGCATTTTTCTAACCATATTTTTTGGCAAAATCTTCATCGGAAGTGCAAAGATAAATAATAAATTCAATAAATGAGATAAGTGCAGGGATAAATGTCCAGCAAAATAACAGATATAAAATCCCCATACCGATTTTGCTCAGATAAAATTTATGAGCGCCAAAGGAACCAAGAAAAAATGCCAACAGTGCAGCAACAATGCGGCTTTTACTACCAGAAGAATAAGCCCTTATCATCGCACCACAATGTGGGCACGATTGTGCGGATTCATGTAACATTCGGCTACAACCAGGGCATCCCATCATTTTTGACATCAATATTCCCCTTAAGATAAGTTTAGAAATGAAATAACTAAATTAATTTTACAGTAAAAAACTACCTATCATATTTTCAGTTCTGTTTATATTAGACAGTAATACCTAAACAGTATATAAACCTACCAAATATATCTCTTAGAAATAAAAAAAACACCTACCTTAAAAATAAAGATAGGTGTACAAATACAATCAGGTCTACAGACGGATAGTGCCTCACTCAACGTTGAGTCCGGTCGGCGATGAAAAGAGGGTTATATCTTACTCATCTGTGACATGGACAATAGGCACCGATAATCGGCTCTGCATCATCCCTGGGTTTATGAAGCATATGCAATCATAAGAAATAGGATGAGCATCTACGTTTATAATAATGCATTTAGTGTGCCAACTTTTATTCAAATGAAAGCTGCCTCGCTTCATCAGCTATTTCTCTATTTATTACAACAACAAATCGAATCATCACAAAATCCATCTCATGCACTGTCTCTTATTTGAGACAAAACATAAGGTATTTATTATTCTCATTATAATTCAATTTGTTATAAGTCTCTTATTTGAGACAGCTAGTATATCGATTGTCGTCAAAATACAAAAAATAAAAAATTATCATATAAAACAAATAGTTATTTTAAAAAAATAATCCACTAAATTTGAATCAACAGAGCACAACTTGAAGGTATATGGATTAGGAAAGGGAACAAAAAGCCAAGGAGATAAAAAGGGATAAAACGTAAAAAACCCTGCATTGCAGGGTTCTTTTGGAATTTGGTCGGCGAGAGAGGATTCGAACCTCCGACCCACTGGTCCCAAACCAGTTGCGCTACCAAGCTGCGCTACTCGCCGAAATTTTCTACTCTTCGATCTCTAATTCTTTTCTCTTTTTTATGGTGCGAAAGGGGGGACTTGAACCCCCACGTCCGTAAGGACACTAACACCTGAAGCTAGCGCGTCTACCAATTCCGCCACCCTCGCGTGTCACAAAAAAGATGGGGTGGCTAATGGGACTCGAACCCACGACAACTGGAATCACAATCCAGGGCTCTACCAACTGAGCTATAGCCACCATAACAGCTATTTACTGCTAAATACTTAACTTACCAACAGCGTAATACATCACCGCAGCTCTTGCACGCAAATAATGGCGCGCCCGACAGGATTCGAACCTGAGACCTCTGCCTCCGGAGGGCAGCGCTCTATCCAGCTGAGCTACGGGCGCTTAACGCCGTTTCGGGTGGGGATAGTACGGATTTAATGATATACTGTCCAGTGCTTTTTTAAAGAAATGATGCGTTTGATTACACCTTGCTCATTTCGTAGATAAAGCCAGCTCTTAACTTTCCTACTTACTACTACCATGACAGTAAATCAATCTATACCCGTCATCTTTCAAGTTGCTTCTTTGTTGGCTGCACTCGCTCACCCCGGTCACACAGTTTGCTATGCTCCCGGGGATTCACTCCCTTGCCGCCGCGATGCATCTTGAAATCCATAAGGTATATCAGGCTTTTGGTTTTTTACCGTTAAAAAGCTTCACCAACCAATAAATCAGCGACACTATCAACAAAAATCCCCCACCTACCAGCAATGAAAAACGGGTATCCGGGTTAATTGCCATCCCTACCAACACACAACATAAAAATGCCAATGTCAGGTAATTTACATAGGGGAACAGGATAGATTTAAAACTATGTTGTTTCAGTGCTTGTTGATGATACTGACGAAAACGCAATTGGCTCATCAGAATAACAAACCACGGTACCATTCCTGGTAGCACACTGGCACTGTAAACATAAACAAAAACCGCCTGCGGATTTGGGATCAAATAATTCAAACTAGAGCCCACAATCAAACACAAGATAGTGATAGCAATACCAATTACCGGTACCCCATTCTTTGACAATTTAGTCAATGATGAAGGTAGCTGACGGTTTTGCGCCAGCGCATAAAGCATCCGCCCACCACTGTACATACCGCTGTTACAGCCGGAAAGCGCGGCCGTCAATACCACAAAGTTAATCACGGCTGCCGCTGAGGTGATCCCCACTTTGGTAAATGTCATGACAAACGGGCTGCCCTGTGCACCCACTTCTGTCCATGGAAATAATGTCACTACAATGAAAATCGCACCCACGTAGAAAATCAGGATACGCCAGAGAATATTGTTAATCGCTTTTTTCAATGTCACCTGAGGGTTCTTCGCTTCCCCCGCAGTGATACCAACCAGCTCCACCCCCTGATAAGATGCAACCACAATACAGAGCGCAAACAGAAACCCTTGCCAATCACCCGCAAAGAAACCACCATGCACAGTCAGATTATCCAATCCAATAGGCTGCCATTGATTACCAATACCGAAAAATATCAATCCCAAGCCAATCAGGATCATGACAATAATTGTGGTCACCTTAATCATGGCAAACCAAAATTCCAGCTCACCATAAAGACGTACCGCCGCAAGGTTCGCCAAAGCGACCAACGCCACCGCAATTAATGCTGATACCCACTGAGGAAGTTCAGGGAACCAGAACTCAGCATAAACACCAATAGCCGTTATTTCTGATATCCCTACCGCCACCCACATAAACCAATAGCCCCAAGCGGTGAGGCATCCCCAGTATGGGCTGAGATATTTATGTCCAAAAGAGGCGAAAGAACCCGTGACAGGTTCAAGAAACAGCATTTCTCCCATCGATCGCATAATGAAAAAAACAAAAATTCCGGCAATAATGTAAGCCAGCAAAACGGAAGGACCAGCCCATTTCAGTGTGCTAGCCGAGCCCATAAACAGACCGACACCAATTGTGCCGCCTAGTGCGATCAGCTCTATATGACGGGCTTCTAAACCCCGTTGCAAGCTATGTTGTTGATCTGCCATAAATTCCCTGTCCATTGTTATATGTTGTAATGTGCAATAATAAAAACATACAAGACTGATGTTGATCAGCCATAAAAAGGTCAGGGATCAAAACATGTTTTTCCACTGAGTGGAATAAAAAATTATCCAATAACTAACTATAAATAGTGAAAATCTGGCAGGATCAAACTGTTAGATAAATATTGTGGAATAAATTCATTGTATCGCCTGACGAAAGTATCGCCTGACGAAAATTCACACGACAGGCAAGAAGCGAGTTTACAGACGACCACTATAATAATATCCAATAAATTTCAATAACTTAAATTGGCGACGAATACGGCTTGGTTGTGATAACAGGCGATAAAGCCATTCAAGCCCCAAATTCTGCCATGCTTTTGGCGCACGTTTCACATGGCCGGTAAATACGTCATAAGTACCGCCAACGCCCATATACAACGCATTCGAATGAATTTTTCGACAGTCACGCATAAAAATCTCCTGTTTAGGCGATCCCATTGCAACTGTCACAATCACCGCACCGCTGGCATGAATCCGTTCAAAAACAGCATTACGTTCTTCTGGCGTGAAATAACCGTTCTGGCTGCCAACAATATTGACGTTCCACTGAGCCCGCAGTTTGCTTTCAGTCTGTTTCAATATCTCTGGTTTACCTCCAACCAGAAAAATAGGTGTGCCTTCTTTACCGGCACGCTCCATGATGGCTTCCCATAAATCAGCACCCGCTACACGAGAAACTTCAGCGTCAGGGTATTTACGGCGAATAGCACGTACAATACTGATACCATCAGCATACAGATATTCTGCGTCACTCAGCAGTGTACTTAAAGCTGTATCTTCCTCTGCCGTCAGAACTTTTTCCGCATTAATCGCCACCATAGTACCCGTCTTTACCTGTTCGCGTTGAAAAATATGGTCAAGAAAGTGCGCCATATCGCGGAAGCCCCAAATATTCAGACCACGAATACTGTATTTAGGAATATCGTTTAGCTCCATTTTCTTTCCTCACATTGCAGCGGACATTTTTGTGATACCACTCGGTTGCCAGTCAGATACATTCTAATAAGCCCTGCACTCTCAAATAGCCAATACAACAACTTAGCAATTACCAGACATAAGCCAAAAATAATACAGAAAAATACCACTCGGGAAACAAATGAATCCACGCCTTCACGAGCTAACACAATCATGTTGAAGATCGCGCCAAAGCAAAATGCCTGCAAGATAGCGGCCTTATAACGATTAGTCTCCTGTTTTCCTAATTCATAAATCCAGTCAAACCACTTAATTATCAATCCAACAACAATCGCACCAACCGGAATAAACAGCACGCCTCCCATCACAACCAGAGAGCCTATCAGAGTCGGAGAAATTGCCAGACCAGAGTGGTTATCCAGTACTTCCCAAGTAAAATAATTCGCAGAATTCAACACAGCATCAGGACGTCCTGGCCAAAGCCAACTTGGAATAAAGACATAGAAATCACGGATAATAGGTGCCAACCCCTGAAAATCAATTTTGTCGTAGTTATTCAGCAGTAATGCAAAATTTTCCCACGGGGAAAAAGTATCCCTCGTAAGGTAGAGAAAAGTATAAAACGCCTCTGCGCCGCTGACATCCAAACTATAGCGTTTGAGTGCCAACCAAAACATGCCAACAATCCCTATTGCGCCCGCCGTTACCAACATCCACAAGGTTATCCAGCCACGCACAATGCCAATAAACAGAAACAACGCGAACGCAATGATAATATTAGCCCGTGTTCCGCCAACAACGACATAAGTCAGTATCCCAAAAGCAACCGTACTAATCAGAAAAAACAGCCAGCGTAACTGGGTCGGCTTCAAGAAATAAACCACCAACATGGCAGGAATAAAGAAGTAAAAGAACCGTTTCAGGGCAACACCGGAAACCTGACTGGAAAAAATTTGACTGTATGACTGTAATTTAAACAGTAGAAAACCGTTTTGCATAAAGAACAGCCCCACTGTCACCACCGCAACTGATGCCAGTAGTAACCATGTAAAGTTAGTTTCTACCCGGTTCATGGTGAATACCGGTGCTTTAGGCTGCATAGATGGCTTTCTTAGCCGTGTTTTATAACTGACGTAATAAATACCATAAAAGCAGGTCGAAGCCAGTAGAGCGTGTAGTAAGGCGTCCACAGGTACCACTTCAACATCAAATTGGAAAACCAACAAACATGTCAGTGGAAAACCAAAATAGAATGTCAGCAAATAAAGCAATGAGAAGAATATATTAAAATTAAAGCGTACACGCCGGAATTCCTGATAAGTCAACGTCAGGATGAAAACCAGTGATATTAAATAAACAACAAATAATCCGCCAAACTGCGTTAAAGTCATTGCTGCTCTCCCGCCGCTTTTGCCAACGCCTGCCGCCAGCCATCAATAAAGTTCGGGCTAAAAAAAGCTATCACATTTCTATCCAAGGAGAGCATCTGCCGTTGTGCTTCTGCAATCAGTTGGCTATCTAAAGGATCACCGGCGAAAAATACCGGCACCTGTTGTTCTATTAAATCTCGCCAAAAAAGATTCTGACGACTAAGTACAAATGGCACACCAAATTGTATCAACAGACAAATTGTTCCAATCCCCTGCTGGCGATTAAACATGAAATACCCTAAATCACAACGGCGCAACAATGCCAGATAATCATCAAACGCCATATTTTGCTTAATAATGTTCAAATTTTCTGGCCGGAACAATGATAAAGCAGCCTGTTCTACCTGATTAATATAAACCTGATTGTTTTCAGGATAACCCATTGGGATAATGATTCGCACCTTATCGCCAAACTGCTTATGAATTACTTTCAATGCCGTAATATGGCGGTTCGATCGATCACCAGAATTCCCCAACAAAATTGTCATCTTGCCATCTTCAACAGGTATTCTTTCTGCAATTGTCAAAGCAGGTTCCATTCTGGTTGGAAAATAGAGCAATGATGTTGGTACGTTTGGATGATGTTGAGAATAAAAATAGAGATCTCCACGAACCGCAAACACATGCCCTACCCGACGCTGCGCCAAACGGCGCAAGAAATAGAATAGACGGAATTTTAACTGCTGGGAGTCTTCATACAGATCAGCTCCCCAAGCATGCCACCAAAACTGATGACGTTTGATTTTTCCTGACAACAGCGCCAACCACAAACTCACATTAAATTGACCATGAAAAAAGAACCGGCAATCTCTATCTGAACACGCTTGAGCAATAACCGCCTGCGCCAGAGATTTTTTACTGTCGAAGAATGCCATATCTAATGCCGGGCAATCATCCAATAAAGCGCGATTCTTCGTCACCACCATAAACTTCGGTTTGGCTAAAAAACCAATTTCTTGTACTAAGACGTCATTAAAAAAGCGCAGTACTGTTCGATTGTGATGTGGGATATCAGATCCCAAAACGTGAATAAGGGTTGTCATGCTCGCCTACGATAAATAAGAAATGCACCACAACAAAGGGTGAAATAAATAATGTAAGTTGCCATATAGGCTTGTGCTGCACCTAACGCTCCATTTACAGGAATAAGCCAGTGGGCAAAACCAGTAAGCAATAAAAACTGGCTAACTTCCGTCAACACATAAAAACGCAACGCAGCCTTGGCAATCACCAGATAACCAAAAACATAAGCGCCTACCTTCAAGACATCACCCACCAACTGCCAGGCAAATAGATCACGCATAGCAGTAAATTTGTCAGAAAACAGTAACCAAATGGCAAAATCACGCAGCAGCCATACAGTAAAACTTGCAATAGCCACCGCAGGCAAAACAAATTTCAGCGCCTTAATTATCTCATTTGATATTTCATTCTTACCCTGCAATCGTGAAAGCGTAGGCAACAGATAAACAGTAAAAGATGCTGTGATAAATTGCAGGTAAGCATCGGAAATACTGCTTACACCTTGCCAGATACCCACATCGCGCCAACTATAATGCGCTGCCAGCAGATTTCGCATCATAATGTAGGCAACCGGTAAGGTAATAGAAGTCAGCAAAGCCATAAGGGTAAACTTGCCAAGCTGGCTGGCCAGTACTTTATCCCACATGGGCTTAAAGCTTGAAATTGATACCGCTTTGAGACGCCAAACCATCAATCCCGCAGGAAATATGATTAATGCTGGCACTAAAGCCAAACCCGCCAAAGCGCCTTCATACCCACCAAGAACAAAACAGAGATAATAGGCCATCACGCCAATCACGCTACCAAAAATAATCGCCAGCGCATTCCTCTGTGCATCTCGGTATCCTTTCAAAATAGCCAAAAAATAGTTGGCAAAAGCAATCCCCATTTGAATAAAGGCGAGTGCCTGCACAACTGACTCATAATCTTGATGGCCGAATAATCCCGTACTGATAGACCCGCTAAACAGCAAAAAAATCACCGCCAACAGCGTGGAAAACCCAAGGATAATGGCAGAAGATGTTCCCAATACCGCACGCAATCTTTCTGGCTGCTGCTGATACTCAGCAACATATTTCGTCACACCATTAAAAATACCGGCACCAGCCAATACCCCAAGCACAGTAATAAGCTGACGGAAATTACCCGCCTGCCCAACCCCGCTGGGGCCAAAAGCAACCGCCAGTAATTTAACGATTAAAAGCCCTACACCGATTTTTATCAGTGTAGAGCCCGCAGTCCATATTGATGCTTTAGCCAACGACATATCAGGCGAAGTATTCCCGAATATGTTTGATGACAATCTGCTGTTCAGCGTCTGCTATGTTGTAAAACATCGGCAAGCGCACTAGACGATCACTTTCACAAGTAGTAAAACAATCTTCCCCATGAAAACGGCCAAATTTTTCACCACCGGGGCTGGTGTGCAGAGAAACATAATGGAATACTGTTAGTACACCTGCGTCCTTCATATAGCTATTGAATGCTGAGCGTTCTTCAACATCTTTCAGCTTGATATAGAACATGTGAGCATTATGCTCCAGCTCTTCCGGTATGACAGGCAATGTCAGGAGACCAGCATCAACCAGCGGTTTTAATGCTTGATAATAGGTATTCCACAAGGCAAGACGACGCTCATTGATTTTCTCAGCCTCTTCCAATTGTGCCCACAAATAAGCAGCCTGAAGTTCCGACATAAGATAACTCGAACCGATATCGCGCCAAGTATATTTATCAACTTGACCACGGAAAAACTGACTACGATTAGTCCCTTTTTCACGGACAATTTCCGCACGAGAAATCAATGATTGATCATTGATAAGTGCTGCACCACCTTCACCACCAGAGGAGTAGTTTTTGGTTTCGTGGAAACTGTAGCAACCAATGTGTCCGATAGTTCCCAATGCACGCCCTTTATAAGTAGACATTACTCCCTGTGCAGCATCTTCCACGACAAACAGATTATATTTCTCTGCCAAGGCCATAATGGTATCCATTTCACAGGCTACACCGGCATAATGCACTGGAACAATCACGCGTGTTTTAGCTGTAATTGCTGCTTCGATTTTGGTTTCATCAATATTCATGGTATCTGGACGGATATCCACAAATACAACAGTTGCTCCACGCAGTACAAACGCGTTAGAACTGGAAACGAAAGTGAAACTCGGCATAATAACTTCATCACCGGGTTGGATATTCAGCAAAATAGCCGCCATTTCCAGTGCAGCGGTACAGGATGGTGTCAATAGAACTTTCGGGCAATTGAAATGTTGTTCCATCCACTCTTCACAACGCTTGGTGAAACCACCATCCCCGCAAAGCTTACCGCTTTCCATGGCTTGCTTCATGTAATCTAATTCAGTGCCAACTACTGGTGGTTTGTTAAATGGAATCATTTCATCCCCTATATAACCAATACGCGGTGCTTTCAACAAACGCACCACTGCGTGTATAAAGGCGCAAAGCAGCAATGTTGCTGGTTTGTGTCGCAATCCTTAACTGATGTATTTGGTGGTGCTGACACCACTGCTGCGCCGCCAACATTAATTTTGAGCCAATCCCACAGCCAATATTTCCTGGGAATACGGCTAGCAAACCTATACGAGCCTCTCCTGCGCCTATATCCCGTAAGGTAACAAACCCTGCGGGTTGCTCATTATCTCCGTTTACCAGTAAACACTGATGATCAAATGTCCCTAATACCGCTTTTTCAACCCAAGTCGCGTAAAAACGACCACTATCCTGTGGTTGATACCACGGGGTTCGGAAACGACTCAAAGGAAATACGTTGGAAGCCACCTCCTTCAACATCGGGATATCTCGCCTCTCAGCCAAAAGTAGGTTACTCTCAGGATTGTCTTTAGCATTTTCTATGCCAATCATTAAGGAAAGGTCTACTTCCCCTTCTACTAACGAAAAGCCCAACGCGGATAATCCATCAATAAGATCCAATCGCTGCGCAGGTACTTTAGCCTGCACTAAAGCATACTGATCTAACTGAGATGAGGTTAGCAGACCGGCATCAGGTGTGAAATCAAGGCGAGCGGTGGACAACCCAAAATAGTGGCTATCCCACTCTAATGGTTCAATATTGGCGCGCACGGACATGGAGCAAATCCAGCAGATATTGGCCATAGCCAGTTTTTGACAAGGATTTTACTGTTTCTCTTAACTGTGCATCATCCAGCCAACCATTACGCCAGGCGATCTCTTCAAGACAAGCGATTTTAAAACCTTGACGCTTCTCTACGGTCTGCACAAAAGTGCTGGCTTCAATCAGGCTGTCATGAGTGCCAGTATCCAACCAGGCAAAACCACGCCCTAACAACTCAATGTTTAGTTCACCACGTTCCAAATACATCTGGTTAATACTGGTAATCTCTAGTTCACCCCTGGCAGAAGGCTTGACCTGCTTAGCAAAATCTACCACTTGATTATCGTAGAAATAGAGACCCGTTACCGCCCAGTTGGATTTTGGCTTTTCTGGTTTTTCTTCAATGGAAAGAACGCGGAACACGTCATCAAATTCCACCACCCCAAACCGTTCAGGATCCATCACTTGATAACCAAAAACAGTCGCCCCTTTGCCACGAGAAACAACATTCTTCAGTTTTGGGCTAAATCCTTGTCCAAAGTAGATATTGTCTCCCAATACCAAACAGCAAGGCCCGCCGTTAATGAACTCCTCACCAATCAAAAATGCCTGAGCTAAACCATCCGGTGATGGCTGTTCTTTATAGCTCAAGTGAATACCAAATCTGTTACCATCACCTAACAGCCGGCGGAAAGAAGGTAAATCTTCTGGCGTAGAGATAATTAGAATATCACGTATCCCTGCTAGCATGAGTACTGACAAAGGATAGTAAATCATCGGCTTATCATAAATTGGCAGTAGTTGTTTGGAAACACCTTGTGTTATCGGATGCAACCGAGTTCCCGATCCACCTGCCAGAATGATCCCTTTCATATTTACTGCCCCCATCGTCATTCAGTTTTTACCTAATCCAAGGCGTTCACCGGCATAAGAACCATCTTGAACCTTACGCCACCAGTTTTCATTTTCCAAATACCATTGAACTGTTTTACGAATACCTGATTCAAATGTCTCTTGTGGTCTCCAGCCTAGCTCACGCTCAACTTTCGCCGCATCAATGGCATAGCGCATATCATGGCCTGGGCGATCCGCAACATAAGTAATCAAGTCTCGATAATAAGCAATCCCCACGGGTTTCTCAGGACAAAATTCTTCCAGAAGTTCACAAATCGCACAAACCACATCAATATTTTTGCGTTCATTATGACCTCCAATATTGTAGGTTTTGCCCGGTTCAGCTTCTGTCACAACCAAATAGAGCGCTCTGGCGTGGTCTTCCACATACAACCAATCGCGAATTTGTTTCCCTTCACCATATACCGGTAAAGATTTTCCTGCTAATGCATTTAAGATCATCAGTGGGATCAGTTTTTCCGGGAAATGGTAAGGACCATAGTTATTTGAACAATTAGTGATAATGACCGGTAAACCATAAGTCCGGTGCCATGCTCTTACCAAATGATCGCTGGACGCTTTAGACGCCGAATATGGGCTACTTGGCGCATAAGGTGTTGTTTCGGTAAAGAAGCCCTCCTCACCATGTAAATCACCATACACTTCATCTGTTGAAATGTGGTGAAAACGGAAAACAGCTTGCTTCTCTTCATTGAGTTTCTGCCAGAAAGCACGTGCAGCTTCCAACAAAGTATAAGTACCCACAATGTTGGTTTCGATAAATGCCGTAGGGCCATCAATAGAGCGATCCACATGGCTTTCTGCCGCCAAATGCATCACACAATCCGGCTGATATTGTTCAAAGACCCGATCCAGCGCTCCACGTTGACAGATATCAACCTGTTCAAACGCATAACGAGGGCTATCCGCAACCGGGGCAAGAGACGCCAGATTACCGGCATAAGTCAGGCTATCAACTACAACCACGCTGTCTTCTGTATTATTAATGATATGCCGCACAACCGCGGAGCCAATAAAACCTGCACCACCTGTGATTAGAATACGTCTCAACGCCAGACTCCTTTTGTATCCACAATCCACTTCTGTTTAATTTCATGACTGTTTACAGCTTTAAACTGATTATGATCTACCAGCATCAACAGAATATCTGCTTCTTCCAGCGCTTTTTCCAGATTAACTAATTGAGTTATTTCCTTCAAAGGTGCAGATAATTCATGAATATGAGGTTCTACAGCCAACGTTTCACCTGTATGCCATTGTGCAATCATACCGGTGATATGTGCCGCTGGACTCTCACGCAAATCGTCAATATTTGGTTTAAATGCCAAACCAAAACAGGCAATTTTCACTTCGCTTGCACGTTTTCCACTTTCAGCCAAACAATCCGCAACAGCCGCTTTTACTTGATTCACAACCCACAATGGTTTGTCATCATTAATCATACGTGCTGTATGAATAAGACGTGATTGTTTCGGGTTTTGAGAAACAATGAACCACGGATCAACAGCAATACAATGACCACCCACGCCAGGGCCTGGTTGGAGAATATTTACACGCGGGTGGCGATTTGCCAAACTGATCAGTTCCCACACGTTGATACCTTGATCAGCACAAATCAGAGAAAGTTCGTTGGCAAATGCAATGTTTACATCTCGGAAACTGTTTTCTGTCAGCTTACACATTTCAGCAGTCCTTGAATTAGTGACAACACATTCACCTTCAAGGAAAATTTTATACAACTCGCTAGCTCTGGCCGAAGATTTTAATGTCATACCGCCAACAACGCGGTCATTCTTAATTAATTCAACCATAACTTGTCCTGGCAACACACGTTCAGGACAGTAAGCGATATCAATATCGGACTCTTCTCCAACCTGTTGTGGGAAAGTTAAATCAGGACGCGCTGCGGCCAGCCATTCTGCCATCTGCTCCGTCGCGCCTACTGGTGAGGTAGATTCCAGAATAACCAGATCACCTTTTTTCAGCACCGGCGCCACAGATTCAGCTGCGGAACGGACATACGTCATATCCGGCTCATGATCGCCTTTAAAAGGCGTCGGAACCGCTATCAGAAAAGCATCTGCGGGTAATGGGGCAATCACTGCCTTCAGGTAACCGCCTTCTACGGCAACTTTCACCACTTTGTCTAGATCCGGTTCTACAATATGAATTGCACCACGGTTGATGGTTTCTACCGCATGCTGATTAACATCCACGCCAATGACTTTCTTATTACGGGATGCAAACGCTGCTGCCGTTGGCAAGCCAATATAACCAAGACCAATAACAGAAATAGTTTCAAAGCTCACAGTTTCAAAGCTCATAGTGTCACCTGATTTTTTTCAAAGCGTCGAGAATACGTTGACAGGCATCGCCATCCCCGTAAGGATTGTGAGCGCGGCTCATTCGCTGATAGGCAGCATCGTCTGTCAACAATCGAGTCACCTCTTCCACGATAGTTTCTGTTTCTGTCCCAACCAAACGTACTGTTCCAGCATCAACCGCCTCTGGCCGTTCAGTAGTATTACGCATTACCAATACCGGCTTTCCTAAAGAAGGCGCTTCTTCCTGAATACCACCGGAATCTGTCAGGATCATATAGGCATGGTTCATTAGATAAACAAATGGCAAATAATCCTGGGGTTTAATGAGAATAACGTTATCAATATCATGCAAAATGCGCTTTACTGGCTCACTGACATTCGGGTTTAGATGAACCGGATAGACTACTTGCACATCTGGATGAGCGCGGGCTATCTGTGCCAAAGCTTCACAAATTCGCTCAAACCCACCACCAAAACTTTCACGACGATGCCCCGTCACCAGAATCATTTTTTTATTAGTATCAATAAACGGGTAATGCTTCGCTAGCTTACTCCGCATAGCCTCATCATTCATTATTCGATCGCGTACCCACAGCAACGCATCAATTACTGTATTTCCGGTAACAAAAACCCGATTATCTGCAATGGATTCTTTCAATAAATTATTGTGGGAATTTTCCGTCGGAGCGAAATGATACATTGCCAGATGCCCTGCAATCTTACGGTTTGCCTCTTCCGGCCAAGGGGAATAAAGATCACCCGTTCTTAATCCAGCTTCAATGTGACCAACAGGGATACGTTGATAGAACGCTGCCAAACTGGTTGCCATTGTTGTTGTCGTATCTCCGTGAACCAATACAACATCAGGTTTAAATTCTGCTAAAACAGGTTTCAATCCTGCCAAAATACGACAGGTAATATCCGTTAGATCTTGCCCTGATTTCATAATATTGAGATCAAAATCGGGAGTGATCTCAAAAAGGTGTAACACCTGATCCAACATTTCCCGATGTTGGGCGGTGACACATACTTTCGCTTCGAAGGCTTCATCCCTTGCCAACGCGTGTACTAACGGAGCCATCTTGATAGCCTCCGGCCGAGTACCAAACACAGTCAACACTTTCACAGTGACTCTCTTATAGTCAGTAACTTGCAGATTTTCCTGCAAACAATACTCTTAATGCTATTTACTCCTGCTGCTGGAGTTGCAGAAGAGATCCCTCAGAAGCAGTTATCCCTAATAATTATCTGATTACTTACGTGAGCATCTAACCAATGCCACGCCGGCTCCCACTAAAGCGCCAACTGCACCCCACATGATCATCAAAAACATTCTGCGAGGGCTGTCTCTGGTAACAGGCTCCTCTGGTGTTCTCAAATAGCGGTAAGCCTGGAATTGATCCTGTAACGTCGGGTGAACATTCCATGCTGCTAACATTGCAATATTCCGGTCATAGTCCACATCATACTTAGGCCCTATTGCTTCCAAAGTCTCAAGTTGAGCCTGTAACAACGGCGCCCCTAACATAAACATTTTTGAATCGGGCAACTGATCCACCGGTGTATCCGTTTGATTGCGCCGAATCCCTTGTTTTTCCGCAATTTTCAGGGACTGTTGTAATACATTCATTTCGCGGCTATAAACCGCTTTAGCGACCATTTCTTGACGCTTAACCAATGCATCCATAGATTGGGCACGGGTAATCCATGCACCTTTTACTTCATCATTTAAATGAGTACTGGCACGACTATTGGCAAAAGCAATGTACTGGCGCAGGAGTTGATTTGCTTGTCCAGAAGACTCAGCGGTCAGTTTAATGCTGTCATTCAGCACTTTTTTATCATCATGAGGAATAAACTGAATATTATTGACTAATTCATCTAATAAGGCCGCATCAGCTCTGGCATCGCCTTCCTGCTGCTGCTTGTAATAATCAGATTTCAACCAGAATTCACGGCGAGTATCATATGCGGCAACCTGAGTGATGAACTCCTTATAGGCTTCTTCTGAAATAGACGGTAACTGAGTTTCCAATGAAATATTAATGTGAGTATCCAGATTGCGCAAAAACTGCTGCTGAGAGTAATAACTTCCCAACTGATTAGTCGTAGGCAGATCAGTGATTGCGGTGGCACTCCATTTTTGTTGCATCAGATAAGATGCTCCTAGCGCCGCGGTTGCGAAAATTATTGCCAGTACAATGATCCATACCTTTCCATGCCATAGCGCACTGCACAAAGCTCTGATATCCAGCTCATGCTCCAGAGCTTGTTTATCCTGAATAGATTTCGTTTCTGATTTTATCACTGCACAGAACCTCTGCTGATAATAGATGCTTAATGGTTAGCTGAACGGCGCATACGACGCTTTTGCCGTTTAATGAAACGAGCTACCTTCCATACACGCTTGAGGCAATAGCCATACAACACAAATGCAAGCAAGAACAGTGCCAACATTATCCACTCAGGCACAAATTCCAGCCATTCTCCAGTAATGCCGACAGCGGCTAATAAAGTGGCTGCAACAGTGATTAAAATAAAAGCCTGACGTGATGAGAATCCAGACCGCATAACTAGGTGGTGAATATGTTGCCTGTCAGGAGAAAATGGGCTCATTCCTTTCCGTAACCGGCGGTACATAATAGCAACCATATCCATTAATGGAATGGCAACAATCCACAACGCAGTAACTGGATTAACAGGGCGCTCATTCCCCTGAGTAGATTCAATGAGCAACCAGATAATGGTAAAACCAATCAGTGTACTGCCCGCATCCCCCATAAACACTTTGAAACGTTGGCTTAATAAACCAAGATTAAGAACAATATAAGGGAGAATGGCAGCAATAAATGCAAAACACCATAATGCTAGTGCCGTATTACCACTTTGATACAGTAAGATCCCCAAAGCACCGAAGGAGACACAAGATAATCCGCCTAATAATCCATCTATCCCATCAACCATATTAAATGCATTGATAGCAGCCCAGACAGCAAATAGTGTCACAACATAACTAAACGGTCCAAGTGTCATGTCCCAAGGGCCAAAAGCATAACCAAGACTATCTAACTTCAGGCCAGCAAAATACATCATCGCAATACCAACCAGAGCTTGGATGGTTGCCCGGGCCTTAACGCTGATATCAAAACGGTCATCCAATGCACCGACAAATACCAATACACCAGCACAAACCAAATATAACCACTTGTGAGGAATAAATTCTTTTGTGATAACAAAAGCAAAACAGATGCCAACAAATATTGATATTCCTCCAACCAGAGGCACTAACCCCTGATGACACTTACGATAATTGGGCTTATCAACAAGGCCAACTTTCTTTGCTATTTTGCGAGCCATAAACAAAAACGCAAAAGAAAACAGAAAAACATAAAAAATTTCAATATTCATGCTGAGAATATTCACGATGATAACTCTCTGTAAAAAGTAAACACACCCTGGTCATTTATCAACCGAAAGCATATGATTTTCTAGCCAGAATCTACCCTCACGAGCGCCTTAGCTTACGAAAACACTGCTTATATGAAAAAATTAATGGCCCTTATGCTCTTACATCATTCTTTTAATATTTATTTCAAATATATGGCAGCATTATACAGCTTGCAAAATACATGCCATATATAGCTATAACAGCGCGGTGAATACAAAAAACGCCACGAAACTGTGGCGCTAATTAAAATGATCATGAACTGAGTTAAAAACTATGAACGTTTCATCATGTCAAAGAAATCGTCGTTCGTTTTGCTCATAGCCAGTTTGTTGATAAGGAATTCCATCGCATCAATTTCGCCCATCGGATGAATAATTTTGCGCAGAATCCACATTTTCTGTAGCTCTTCAGAGGTGGTGAGTAGTTCTTCTTTACGTGTACCAGAACGGTTGTAATCAATAGCTGGGAAAACACGTTTTTCAGCAATTTTACGGGAGAGATGCAGCTCCATGTTACCAGTGCCTTTGAACTCTTCGTAAATCACTTCATCCATCTTAGAACCCGTATCCACCAACGCAGTCGCAATAATGGTCAGGCTTCCGCCCTCTTCCACATTACGCGCAGCCCCGAAGAAACGTTTCGGACGATGTAACGCGTTAGCATCCACACCACCAGTCAATACCTTACCGGATGCGGGAACAACAGTATTATAGGCACGTGCTAAGCGAGTAATAGAGTCAAGCAGAATAATCACATCTTTTTTGTGTTCAACCAGACGTTTTGCTTTCTCAATAACCATCTCTGCCACCTGAACGTGACGAGAAGCGGGTTCATCAAAAGTAGAAGCAATAACCTCACCTTTTACCAGGCGTTGCATTTCAGTGACTTCTTCTGGACGTTCATCAATCAGAAGTACCATCAATACACAATCTGGATGATTGTGAGCTATGTTAGCGGCAATATTTTGCAGCAACATCGTTTTACCCGCTTTTGGTGGCGCGACGATCAGACCACGTTGTCCACGGCCAATCGGTGCAGCCAGATCCAGAACACGGGCAGTCAGATCCTCAGTGGAACCATTACCACGTTCCATACGCAGGCGGCTATTAGCATGCAGCGGGGTTAAGTTTTCAAAAAGAATTTTACTGCGGGCATTTTCTGGTTTGTCAAAATTAACTTCGTTAACCTTCAACAGGGCAAAATAGCGTTCACCTTCTTTAGGTGGACGAATTTTACCTGAAATTGTGTCACCGGTGCGGAGGTTAAAACGACGGATTTGGCTGGGAGAAACGTAGATATCATCGGGGCCGGCAAGGTAGGAGCTGTCTGCTGAACGGAGGAATCCAAAGCCATCCTGCAATATCTCCAACACGCCATCACCGAAGATATCTTCCCCACTTTTCGCATGCTGCTTAAGGATAGAGAAGATAATATCTTGTTTACGCATACGGGCTAGATTTTCCAGCCCCATATTTTCGCCAAGTGTAATCAGTTCAGATACCGGCGTATTCTTTAATTCGGTAAGATTCATAATGGTGGGTTCTTAAACTCGGGGTATATCTCGAACTATGAACGTGAATAGTATGGCAGCGTCATCGATCGGTGCCTGTTTATTTTGTACAAAAACAAATCAGACCTTTAATACATTATGCATATAAAAAGGTAATAATTTGAAGTACTAAGATTGAGCTCAAATAAGACTGACAGGCTGTCAAAAACGCTGTTGAGATAATGCTGAAACATTACTGATTTCGATAAAAACTATCTCAACGTAACGAGCTATACGCCAGATTATTCCCGTATAACCCATTGGATATTTTAGACTATCCAGAGATAACAGACTTATCAGACACTACAGATTATTCAGTATGCAACATACTTCTAACATGATGTATGTGATACAAGCAGTGGCGCTAACTTATCACGCTTCTTTACGGACGTCTAGCGGTCAATGAAATAAATAATAATATACGCTAAACGCCCGGCATTAATGTGAGCTCACTTCAATCAGAGATTAGCATCCAAAAATTCTTTCAATTGAGTTTTTGACAGTGCTCCCACTTTTGTAGCAGCAACCTGACCATCTTTAAACAGCAACAGTGTAGGAATACCACGGATACCATACTTAGGAGCAGTTGCCGGGTTGTCATCAATGTTCAATTTAGTAATAGTCAGTTTGCCTGAATATTCTGGGGCAATTTCATCTAAAATAGGTGCAATCATTTTACATGGTCCACACCAGGCAGCCCAAAAATCGACAAGAACTGGACCTGCTGCGTTAAGAACGTCAGTATCAAAGCTAGCGTCACTCAAATGAATAATTTTGTCGCTCATTTTTTACTCCAAAGAATAATTTTTTACCATGCTAGTGTAACATTACTGATATAAGGTTGCCTTTATTTCAGCGGATACACTTTCGTAAGACAATGGTTAACTGATATTCTACCACACTATGAGTAAAACACACTTGACAGAAAAGAAGTTTTCCGACTTCGCCTTGCACCCCAAGGTTATAGAAGCTCTTGATAATAAGGGCTTTTCTAATTGTACACCGATACAAGCACTGACATTGCCTTTCACTGTCGAAGGTCGTGATGTCGCGGGGCAAGCGCAAACCGGTACGGGGAAGACGCTAGCATTTTTAGCGTCTGCTTTTCATTATTTACTAACTCATCCCGCAGCGGAGGAGCGTCAAACCAATCAGCCAAGAGCGCTGATTATGGCTCCTACCCGCGAGCTCGCTGTACAGATTTACTCTGACGCAGAAGATCTGGCACAGGCAACAGGTCTAAAGATGGGTCTTGCCTACGGCGGTGATGGTTACGACAAGCAGCTGAAAATACTGGAATCCGGAGTTGACATCCTTATCGGCACTACCGGACGTCTAATCGACTATACCAAACAGGGGCACATTAATCTGAATGCGGTCCAAGTTGTGGTTCTTGATGAAGCTGATCGCATGTACGATCTCGGTTTTATCAAAGATATCCGCTGGCTATTCCGTCGGATGCCACCAGTAAACGAACGCATGAACCTACTGTTTTCTGCCACACTCTCTTACCGAGTCCGAGAACTGGCATTTGAGCAAATGAATCATGCAGAGTATATCGAGGTAGAACCGTTACAGAAAACGGGACACCGCATCCGCGAAGAGCTGTTTTATCCTTCTAATGAAGAAAAGATGCGCCTGCTTCAAACGTTGTTGGAAGAAGAGTGGCCTGATCGATGCATTATTTTCGCCAATACAAAACATCGTTGTGAAGATATCTGGGCGCATCTGGCTGCTGACGGACATCGAGTTGGGTTACTAACCGGTGATGTAGCACAAAAAAAACGGTTACGCATTCTGGAAGAATTCAGCAACGGCAATATTGATATTCTGGTTGCAACTGATGTCGCAGCCCGTGGGTTGCACATTCCTTTAGTCACTCATGTTTTTAATTATGACTTACCAGACGACTGCGAGGATTATGTTCACCGCATTGGCCGTACTGGTCGTGCAGGTGAAAGTGGTCATTCGATCAGCCTAGCCTGTGAAGAATATGCACTAAACCTGCCAGCGATTGAAGATTATATTCAACACTCTATCCCGGTCAGCAAATATAACAGTCAAGCCTTGCTGAAAGATTTACCGGCACCTAAACGCCGATACCGTTCGCGTTCAGGAAATCATCAGCGCCGTAACAATTTGTCGCATCGTAATAATACACCACGTAATAACCGTAAACGTTCAGGCTGAAAATGATGCTGAGTTCTTCTTCGCTCTATGCGGCTATCGACCTGGGTTCAAACAGTTTTCATATGCTGGTTGTGCGTGAAGTATCCGGCAGTATGCAAATACTGGCACGAATCAAACGTAAAGTCAGGCTGGCCGCCGGATTAGATAAAAATAACCGCTTATCTCAACAGGCAATGGAGAGAGGTTGGCAATGTCTCAGGATTTTTTCTGAACGCTTACAAGATATACCACCATCACAAATCCGCGTTGTTGCTACAGCAACTTTACGTATCGCTGAAAATTCAGACGAATTTGTGGGAAAAGCATCAGAAATCCTTGATTGCCCGGTTAAAGTAATCAGTGGCGAAGATGAAGCTCGGCTTATTTATCAAGGCGTTGCCCATACAACTGGCGGCCCTGAAAAACGTCTGGTTGTAGATATTGGTGGTGCAAGTACAGAACTGGTTACGGGGAATGGGGCAAAAGCCTCTCAGTTATCCAGCCTAAGTATGGGTTGTGTTACCTGGCTTGAAGGCTACTTTAATGACCGTAGCCTGACGGAAGAAAATTTCGCCAGAGCCGAAGCTGCCGCACATGAAACGTTGAAACTCATTGCCCCAAAACTGATCGAACAAGGCTGGCAGATTTGTGTAGGCGCTTCCGGTACCGTTCAGGCTCTGCAAGAAATCATGATTGCTCAGGGTATGGATGAACTGATCACTTTGCCGAAACTTCAAGAGCTCAAACATAAAGCGATTGAATGCGGTAAGCTGGAAGAGCTGGAAATAGAAGGATTGACGCTGGAACGGGCTTTAGTTTTCCCAAGTGGCCTTGCTATCCTGATAGCGATTTTCCAGGCATTAAATATTGAAAGTATGATCCTTGCGGGCGGCGCCTTACGGGAAGGTCTTGTTTACGGCATGCTGGATTTACCAATAGAACCAGATATTCGTACCAGAACACTACGTAATATACAGCGACGTTTTCAGCTAGACGTTGAACAGTCTCAACGGGTCAAACAATTGGCTGAACACTTCCTACAACAGGTTGCTAAACCTTGGGAACTTGATAGCCGATGTCATGAATTATTACAAAGTGCCTGTTTGATACATGAAATTGGCCTAAGTATTGATTTCCATCAAGCTCCATCACATGCAGCCTATCTGATCAATTATCTCGCTCTCCCCGGCTATACGCCTGCACAGAAAAAACTCTTAGCCACATTGCTAAAGAACCAGAGCGGCCCTATTGATTTGTTTTCCTTTAATCAACAAAACGCCTTACCTCTGATACAAGCTCAACGTTTATGTCGTCTGTTGCGGTTAGCTATCATCTTCGCCAACCGTCGTCGAAATGACACGCTCCCTGCTCTACGTTTAAAAGTGAGTGATGAAGCGTTAACAATAACGTTACCTCATGGCTGGCTAATGCAACACCCTCTGAGGGCAGAGTCTTTACAGCAGGAAATTCAGTGGCAAAACCATGCTCAATGGTCACTTGTTTTAGGCGAGCAGGATGCTCAAACCTGAATAAAATCACTTTCCCTGTATCTCTGTGATACAGGGAATCTCCAACATATTTATGACTTATTTTTTTGTCCAAGCCCTAAACGCGATTTGATATCCGCAATACGCGATTGCCCTTTTTGCATTCTTTCTTCGGCAGTCACTATTTTTTTATCTTGTGGCCAATGTAAGTCATCCTGTGGCAACTCATGCAAAAAACGGCTTGGTTCTGGACGGATTAACTCGCCATATTGACGACGTTCTTTACATAAAGTAAAGAATAACTCCCGTTGAGCTCGGGTGATCCCTACATAAGCCAATCGTCGCTCTTCATCAATATTTTCTTCATCAATACTGCTCTGATGAGGCAACAGCCCTTCTTCCATGCCAACCAGAAATACATAGGGAAACTCTAACCCTTTGGAAGCATGTAAAGTCATCAATTGCACCTGATCAAACTCCTCACCATCTTCGTCTCGCTCCAGCATATCCCGTAATGTGAAACGCGCGACCACCTGAGATAAAGTCATTGCTTCGTTCAGTTCATCACCTTCCAGCATTTCACTCATCCAAGTGAATAACTGATTAATATTTTTCATCCGCATTTCAGCCGCTTTCGGACTCGGTGATGTTTCGTACAGCCAGCTTTCATAATCCATACCATGAAGTAAATCACGCACCGCTAGCAAAGGATCTCGTTCAACCTGACGAGTTATCTCATCCATCCAGTGAATAAAACGCTGTAATGCCGCCAAACCGCGGCCAGTTAGACTTTGTTCCAAACCGAGATCGAAACTAGCCTGATAGAGACTTTTATTGCGCTGATTCGCCCACTCACCCAGTTTTTGAATGGTAGCAGCACCAATTTCACGTCTTGGCGTATTGACAATTCTTAGGAATGCGCTGTCATCTTCGGGATTAGTCAGCACCCGCAGATAAGCTAGCAAATCCTTAATTTCAGGGCGGGCAAAGAAAGAAGTACCACCAGAAATCCGGTAAGGAATGCGGTTTTGCATCAGCATCTTTTCAAACACGCGGGATTGATGATTTCCTCGGTAGAGAATAGCGTAATCTTTATATTGGGTCTTATTGATAAAGTGATGTGCCATCAGCTCCCCAATAACCCTTTCCGCCTCATGCTCTTCATTATTAGCTGTAATCACTTTCAATGGATCACCATACCCCAGTTCAGAAAAAAGCCGTTTTTCAAACACGTGAGGGTTATTGGCGATCAAAATATTAGCTGCTTTCAGAATACAGCCAGAGGAACGATAGTTTTGTTCTAATTTGATCACATTAAGCTTAGGGAAATCCTCTTTCAGTAACACCAAATTTTGTGGTCTTGCACCGCGCCATGAATAGATCGACTGGTCATCATCACCCACCACCGTAAAACGAGCCCTTTGCCCCACCAACAATTTAACCAGTTGATATTGACTGGTATTAGTGTCCTGATATTCATCTACCAACAGATAACGAATACGGTTTTGCCAACGCTCCCTGACTTCTTCATCACGCTGCATTAGCAAAGTCGGTTTGGTAATCAAATCGTCAAAATCCAATACATTACAGCTCGCCAGATGTAAATCATAACGGCGATAACATTCAGCAAACTGGTGCTCCTGAGCAGAACGGACCAATGCCAAAACTTGCTGTGGAGAAAGCAGATCATTTTTCCAATTTGAAATGGTGGAGATCAGTTTTTGTAATAGATCTTTATCTTCCTCCAGTAAATCGGCTGTTAAATCTTTCAACAGAGCCATCTGGTCCTGATCATCAAATAACGAGAAATTGCTTTTCATTCCTAACGCTTTGTATTCGCGCTTAATGATTTCCAACCCCAAAGTGTGGAAAGTCGAAATCATCAACCCCTTAGCCTCTTTGCGCCCCAGAGTTTGTGCTACACGCTCTTTCATTTCCCGTGCGGCTTTATTAGTAAACGTCACAGCGGCGATATGGCGAGGCTGATAGCCACAAGTACGGATAAGATGAGCAATTTTATTGGTGATCACTCTAGTTTTACCAGAACCCGCCCCCGCCAGGACCAGACAAGGACCGGTAACAAATTCGACAGCTTGTTGTTGGCTAGGATTTAATCGCATGGTATTTAATAAGTTATGTCAAAGCAGTACTTCAAGAGATGGAATTGTAGCAGAAAGGGGAGAAAGGAAACGCCGTTTTCTTTATGAAGGAAAAATACTCTATTAGTTGGTAAATCGCGACTTATCCCCCAAAACTTTAGCAAACGGTCTCAGAACCATATTCATTAGATTCAAAGAGGGAGGATTTCTCCCCCTTATCTTTATCAATATCAACCACCAACTGCAATACGTTTCATATCTGTCATGTAACCACGTAATACGCGGCCAACAACTTCAATTGGGTGGTGACGAATAGCCTCGTTTACATCGCGCAACTGGGCGTTATCAATACCGTTATCTACAACGGGCTTACCTAAATCACCCGCCTGTAGCGAACCCATAAACTTCTCTTTCAACAGTGGGACCGCAACATGAGAGAACAAATAGTTACCATATTCTGCTGTGTCAGAAATAACGACATTCATTTCGTACAGGCGTTTACGAGAGATAGTATTCGCAATCAGCGGTAATTCATGCAGAGACTCATAATAGGCAGATTCAGCAATAATACCGGTATCAACCATAATTTCGAATGCCAGTTCAACCCCCGCTTTCACCATAGCAACCATTAAAACGCCGTGATCAAAATATTCCTGTTCACTGATTTTGCCATCATATTCAGGTGAATTCTCAAACGAAGTGTTACCGGTTTCCTCACGCCAACCTAATAGTTTCTTATCATCATTGGCCCAGTCAGCCATCATACCGGAGGAAAATTCACCAGAAATGATATCATCCATATGTTTCTGGAACAGCGGCGTCATCATTTCTTTCAACTGCTCAGACAGCGCATACGCTCGCAGTTTTGCCGGGTTAGACAGACGGTCCATCATCAGGGTGATACCACCTTGTTTCAGGGCTTCTGTGATGGTTTCCCAGCCAAACTGGATCAATTTTCCTGCATAACCCGGCTCAGCACCATCTGCCACCAGTTTGTCATAACACAGCAGTGAACCAGCCTGTAACATACCGCACAGAATAGTTTGCTCACCCATCAGGTCGGATTTCACTTCAGCCACGAAAGAAGATTCCAGAACACCAGCGCGATGCGCGCCCGTTGCCGCGGCCCATGCCTTAGCGATTGCCATACCTTCACCTTTCGGATCGTTTTCCGGGTGAACTGCGATCAAAGTAGGCACACCAAAACCCCGTTTATATTCTTCACGCACTTCGGTGCCAGGACACTTAGGCGCTACCATCACCACCGTGATGTCTTTACGGATTTGTTCACCGACTTCAACAATATTTAAGCCGTGAGAATAACCCAGTGCAGCGCCTTCTTTCATCAACGGTTGAACTGCGCTAACAACAGAAGAGTGTTGCTTATCTGGTGTCAGGTTAATCACCAAATCAGCCTGCGGTATTAACTCTTCATAAGTACCGACTTGAAAACCATTTTCCGTTGCTTTACGCCATGAAGTGCGTTTTTCTTCAATGGCCTCTTTACGCAGGGCATAAGCGATATCCAGACCGGAGTCACGCATATTCAGGCCCTGATTCAGCCCCTGCGCTCCGCAACCGACGATAACCACTTTTTTACCTTTTAAATATCCTGTCTCATCAACAAACTCTTCCCGCGCCATAAAACGACATTTACCTAACTGCGCCAACTGCTGACGCAAATTCAGCGTATTAAAATAATTAGCCATTAGTGACTCCGTATCATGTTGTGCTCAGCAATGAAGTGCTGCGACTATTTTTTAGATTTCCTCACCCTGTGAGGTGTTTATATATTTTCAATATATGACATGAAAGCCATTGCTTAAATTGATATATTAACAATACTATATTGCATTTTATGCAACACAGACTATTGGACAGGAGAAGGAGAATGGGCTATGGATATACGTGATCTCAAACTGTTTCTACATCTGGCTGAAAGCTGCCATTTTGGCCACACAGCAAAAGCAATGCATGTCAGTCCATCCACATTATCCCGCCAAATTCAGCGTATTGAAGATATTTTGGGACATCCATTATTTTTACGAGATAATCGCACCGTAAAACTGACCTTTGCCGGCGAGCAATTTAAACAATTTGCCCAACAGACACTGTTACAATATCAGCAACTAAAGCATTCCTTGAATCAACAAAGCCCATCTCTAAGTGGTGAGTTACGTCTGTTTTGTTCGGTCACCGCGGCCTACAGTCACTTACCACAGATCCTAGACCGTTTTCGTGCAGAACATCCTATGGTTGAAATTAAACTCACCACAGGTGATGCCGCAGATGCGGTCAATAAGATACAGTCTAATGATGCCGATTTAGGCATCGCCGGTAAGCCGGAAAAACTACCAGATAATGTCAGCTTCACCAAAATGGGTGAAGTCCCACTGGTACTGATTGCGCCTTCCCTCCCTTGCGCTGTACGAGCACTTGTAATGCAAAAGTCCCCTGACTGGAATAACATTCCCTTCATTTTGCCGGAACACGGCCCATCACGTAAGCGCATTGAGCACTGGTTCCGTCACCATAAAATTACCAACCCATCAATTTACGCTACCGTGTCCGGTCATGAAGCCATTGTTTCTATGGTTGCATTAGGTTGTGGAGTGGCATTAATTCCCAATGTCGTTGTAGAAAACAGCCCTGAACCGGTACGCAGTCGCATATCTTTATTGGACAATATTTCTTTAGTAGAGCCGTTTGAATTAGGTATGTGCGTACAGAGAAGACGGCTTAATGAACCCTTGATTAAAGCGTTTTGGGGATTGTTATAACAAACTGCGTTAACAGGTCTTTTTATTCATTACAAGCCTGATGTAACCTATTTTCGGTATTATGCCAACATACTTATAATTTATGTGGCCTAATTCACAAAGAACATAAAAATATAACCATTTTGTTCTCATGATAATATGTTTAATATAAGTTATAACCAATCAAAATAATTATATGAAAATATTGGCTCCTCATTAAATTTTTGGTCATTAATTATGTCACTAAAGAAAATACTTTTAATTATATCAAGTGGATAGTAGCTATTTAACGTTGAGTTATTCAGATATTGTTAAGATTGGCTAGCAAAAATCGAGTATTCCACCAGCGATAAACAGAGTGGAAAATAATTCTCCATGCCATGTCATAACAATATTTCACAATAGTGAAATTATTTTTTCCCAGATACTATAGGAGGTAACGTCATAATAATTATTTAATAGTATTCCTATGATATAGTAACTAATAATAATTATTTAATCAGTTAATATAATTTAATTAAAAAATAACACCAAAGATTTATAATAATTATATAAAACAATTAATTAAAATACACACAACAATTTAATAAAGGACACCATCATGTTACACAAAATAGACAAATCACCGTATTTTATTAAATTCTATAAATTCCATCTACAAGATCTCGTTTTCTCTTATAATATGCAAACAGAATGGCATCATCATCCTTGCATCCAATTAAGTGTATCACCACATAATTCACTCATGAGGATTGATACTGAAAATGAATCGAGGCAAGCACATGGATTCATTATTTCTTCTAATATTAAACATAAATTACACTCGGAAGGGCAACTCTGTTTTAATCTACTGATAGATCTAGCCAACCCATTATGTCATTTATTACTACATCAGATGAGAGGCTCAGATATAATATATTTAAATCAAGAATCATCTGGTTTGATAGCAAACTATTTTACTAATTGTTTACAATCAGAAACCTCTCCAGATATTTTCATCTTAAATAACCTTTTAGGTAAAATAGAAGATTGCCATTGTTATCAAGATAAACGAATCATAAAAGCAGCCTCTCTTATTACTGAATTACCGGTTAAATGTATATCCTCTCGTGAAATATCAAATCAACTCTATTTATCCGAAAGTTGATTCTTGCATCTCTTTAGAGAAAAAATGGGAACTAATTTCCGCAGCTATCTATTATGGAAACGCCTGCATCATGCTATTGATGAGATACATTCATCAGATTCACTGACTTTATTAGCTTGTAATAGCGGATTTTCCGATGGCGCACACTTCAGTCGTACCTGTATGACGCTATATGGATTAAGGCCCTCTGAATTAAAACATGCCAGTAAGAACAGAATTCAACAAGCACAACAAAAATATTTCAATTTATCATCAACATTAACAGGTCTAAATTTTACAAAGAAAAATATCTGGGTTATGAATAAATAGTATTTTTGATAAATTACCTAAAATAAATAATTTATATTTATAACCATTATTATCAAAATCAATATGTTAGAGATTCTGTATCATTTTATTCCTAATAGAACATTTACTATATTATGCACTCTTAGTAATGATACAGAATTCAGAACAACACCATAAAAACACTACCCAATAAACCCTCAATCCACGACAAATAAAATATACAGAGTAAAATATCACTATTCTGTATTAATCATTCATTTTAATGGTACATGCTCTTTCAGATAATTTTCTACCCATTTAGCGACCCGACAAGTGTCTTTATAAGCCCCTAACATCAATTCAGAACCACGGCTACTCAACCATTTCCGCCCAACGATAAATAACCCAGGATAAGGGGTTTTCCCACCTTCTGCATGACCATTTTTACAAACGAATCCATTAGCATCCGCAGCACCGGGAAGCGTTAACCATGCCGTATCATCTTTATACCCCAAACACCAGATAACCGTATCCACCTCATATTGATTGCCGGACGAATCACATAATTTATTGTCTTTTATATCAACTAACCTATTCGCTATTTTTATATCCAAAACAGCTAATCGATGGTTTTTCAGATCACCACAAGGGATAGGGTTACGCCGCCGCATAATTTTCCCGACTAAACTGTAATAATTGGCAAATAACAGACCGCTTTTACTTAACCACCAAAAGATATCTTTGCCCAATATTCTATTAGGTAAGAGAGGACGGGAGGAACCACAAAATAATGTCACCTTCGCAGTTGCTGCCAAATCTTTAGCAATCTGACGACCACTCGCACCATCACCAACGACAGCAACTCGGCTGCCCGTTTTAATTTGCTTAGGTTCCCGATATTGATCTGCTGTAATTTGTTGTATATCGGTAGAAAACTGCTCAGCAAGCGCCGGAATATCAACTAATTGATTAGCCCCTGTTGCATTAACCAAACAAGGTGCATGAAATACTTTTCCATCTTTTGTTTTAACACGATAACCATCTGTATCGTGCTTCACCTCAACCACTTCGGTTTGAGTATGTATCGCAAGGTTATGATGTGAAGCATAGCGCTCAAGGTAATCAGCGACTTCATTTTTATCTGGATAACCTTCTTTAATTCCAGGGAACGGTAAGCCATGAAGTTGAGTCATACCGCGTGAAGTGAATAATAGCATATTATCTGGACGCCTGCGCCACACATCACCAATACGTGCCTCCCGCTCTAATATGCAGACATTAATATTCTTAGCCGCAAGGGTAGCAGCTAAACTTAACCCGGCTTGACCGGCACCCACAATTAAGCAATCCATTTTCATCATGCGTACTCGTTTTTTAATTTGGCATTTATTTATATTTTATTTCTATCATTATCCCAATCTTAGGACAATGAAAAAATTTACAAAAGAACATTCAATAGATCAAAAAACAACGAACTTCACAAAAATATAAAAGACAATTAAAAAATTTACTTGAATTAACTGGTCATATTCGCACTAAAGTGAATATTTTGAATAAATCAGCTATTTTTAGCATAATTTTAACAATATTGACAAATCCATATAATGATCAAAGTAATAATATAGCCAATTTATTCAATAAAAATAAATTATTAATGACTATCATTTTTGCCTACGTAACTTATGCTTTATCGCTATAACTTATAATAAGCAAAGATTAATTTATCTACTCTTTACCCTACCGGAGATGAAAAAATGGAAAATATCAAAAATATATATGACGGTATAAAATCTCGTGGCGGAAATCCGTTGAAGTGGCTAATAGCCGATGTCGACCTTCTCTATAAGTTGTCTAAAGAAGAACAACAGGAATTAAAAACCTGTTTGCTTAAGGACGCTTTTAATTTCCATTATCATAATAACCCTTACTATAAAGATATTTGTGAAAAACAAGGTATTAAACCAGAAGATATCCAGAACTATAATGATTTGGTTCGCATCCCACTCATACCCGTTGCAACTTATAAATCAGCCGAAAGTCACCGTTTATTAAGCAAGCCATTATCTGAAATCGAACATGAAATGCGCTCAACGGGTACCAGTGGAATTCCTAGCGTTTATCGTCGTTGCCACGATACGATGGATCATACAGTATTGGCTGTCTATTCCAATTATCGCAGTATGTTCAAAGTATCTGGCGGTGCCGGCCTATGCTTATGCCCGTCAACAGAAGATATTCCAGAAATGGCACTGGTCAAAATCTTTAATTTCCTGACGGGTTTATTAGATACCCGACGCTATATGATTAATCAGGACCACTTCTCCCCAGAAGATGCTTTGAATCAATTAATCCAGTGGAAAGGCAAATTCACCCGGCATTTAATTGGCCCTCCATTCATGATCCATCGTTTTATTACGTTCCTAAAAGAGAATAATACCAAGCTCACTTTAGATCGCGATAGCATGGTAATTACTATGGGCGGCTGGAAACGTTTTACCGGGGATATGATCTCCCGCAGCGAATTGAATGCAGATATCGAAGAATGGATGGGCATTCCAGCTTCCCGAAATCGTGACATGTATGGTCTGGTTGAAGCAAACGTTCTTGCCATCGAAGATGAATATAACCATAAGCATGTTCCTCCTTATATTCATTTCTCCGTCCGTGATCCTAACGATTTAACACGTGAATTACCTGATGGCGAAACCGGACAATTAGTGATCTTAGATCCACTCTCTGTTTCCACTCCCGGCATGTTACTGACAGAAGATTTGGTCTACTTGCGTACCGATCCTAATAAATCCTGGCGTAATTCTCAGCGAATTCAGTTTGTTATGCGTACCGCTGCTGCTAAAGAGTTTGGTTGCTGTGCGGTCAACCTTGAGAGAAAAATGTCAGACGATGAAAGTACCTCAGCTACACCCGCTGTATAAATAGCAAGGTGGAATTATGTTTAACAACATCATTATTGACAACTTTTGCAATCCTGATTGCCAGGGGACGTTATCCGCCCCCACCATTAAACTGGCATTAGGTAACCCTGTATGTGGTGACAAGGTTGATATCGACCTGACATTGGATAACCAAGGGCGGGTAAATAATGCCTGTTTTCGTGCATGGGGATGTACCGCCTCCCTGGCAATGTCTAACCAGTTTTGTCGCCATGCTAAAGGTAAGACTCTCGAAGAATTGAATGCATTATCGCCTGAAGGCATAGATGCATTATTAGGTGAGTTAGAACCCGCACAGCAACACTGCCTTGATATGCTGCATAAGCTATTTGAGCAGCTAAAGGGAAAAATATGACAAGTCTATATTTCGACTACAACGCCACAACACCGCTAAGTGTTAAAGCACAGTTGGCGATTAAAGACGCAATGTCTGTTTTTGCTAACCCATCTAGCCACTACAGCTTAAGTAGCATGGCAAAAAAGTTGCTCACTGACGCTAGAATATCGATGGCTGCATTGATGGGCACAGTCCCAGAGCAAATCCTGTTTACATCAGGAGGAACCGAAAGTAATAACCAAGCCTTATTCAGCTTGTTAGCAACACTTTCCGGTTCGGATCTGTCTGCTCATCATGTTATTAGCTCTTCCATTGAGCATCCGTCTGTTCTGGCACCGTTACTCTGGTATCAGCAACGCGGACTTCAGCTAACACTGATCAACCCCGATAATCAAGGGCGGATAAGTGTACAAAGTATCCAGGAAAACTTGCGGCCACAAACCCGTCTGATCACCTTAATGGCGATTAACAACGAAACCGGCGTGATCCAGCCCTATGAAGCGGTCGCCTCTTTAGCAAAAGAGGCCGGTGTTTATCTGCATATCGATGCAGTACAGGCTATTGGTAAACGGCCTTTTAGCTGTGACACACTTTCCGGTGTAACGACCATATCTTTCTCCGGCCATAAGTTTAACGGCCCGAAAGGTATTGGCGGGCTTTACCATGCACCAGGTATTCAATTAAATCCCTTGCTACATGGTGGAGGGCAAGAACAAGGAGTACGCAGCGGCACTGAGAACACCTTAGGACTTGCTGGACTGGCGGCGGCAGCTAAAGAATCACTGAACAGCTTGCAAGGACGCTTCAATACTTACAAAACGCTCAGAACAACCTTGCTATCTCGGTTAGATCAACATCATGTTAACTACCTGATTAATGGTAATACCAATCCAGCGTTTCAGGCACCTTGGACTCTCAATTTAAGTTTCTCGGGTATTCGTGCTGAATCGCTAGCCAGCAGGCTAGATTTACGTCACGGCATCTCTTTATCCTTAGGATCAGCCTGTAGCAATAACAAATCAACCCAACGTTCTCACGTTCTGGCTGCTATGGGATTACCCGATGATCGTATTGATAGTGCGGTACGCATCAGCTTCGGATATGCCACAAGCCAAGATGATATTGAGATATTGGCTAACGCCATCAAACAAGAAACGTATAACTTACTTAAAATTTCAGGGAAATCTTTAATCACCCAGGAATAATAGAAAAATTTAAATTTTTAGGGGACATTAATATGAAACTGTTTGAATTACTTCAATCTCAAATTACTGAATTAACCGATATCGAACCAGAAGATATTACTCTCGACACTCTACTTGATGATATTCATTTAGTGAGTCTGGATTTCGTTTCTATTCAGGTTGCGTTAAAAAGAGAAATGGGAATTCAACTGAATTTCGATAAGTTCCAGCGGGATAATACGACAACAATCGGTGACTTTGTCAATTACGTTAGTGAATTAGCAAAATAATCATCACGAATACACTGGGATGTTAGCTGTCTATGACAATATCACAACACAGCTAACATTCATTTTTATGATGCTTTTATCTACCAATCCTATTATTTGGTTGTGTTAAAAAATAAAGCATGTCACCAGGAAATGAATTTTGGAGATAATGTTTCATGAATATTCAAACAGGCTATCACCGCGTTGCCGTCACAGGCTATGGTTCTATCTGTTCGCTTGGGCAAAATACCCAGGAAATTTGGGATGCAATCCTAAATTATCGTGTAGGCTACAAAAAGGAAGAACACCCAGACGCTTCTGTTGTAGCTAAATTTTTCGGTAATATCCCTTTCTCGCCTGATGTATCACGGTTTTCCAAAAAGTTATTAAAGAACCTGCCCAAATTCAGCAAACTTGGGCTGATTGCGGCGGATGAAGCAATCAAGATGGCATTTGGTAACGATAAAACCGCTCTTGACGAAAATTATTCGCCTTTTGAACGCGGCGTCATTTTTGGCACTGGCTGGGGTGGAGAAGATGCAACCGTTGAAAACAGCCATTCCTATGCTGATCAAGGCATTGCTTCACCGATGACCAATATTATGTCTATGCACAGCGTAGGAACAGCCGCAATTTCAATGAACTGGAACTTACGGGGATATCAAAATACCCCGGTTGCAGCTTGTGCAACCGGCAGTATGGCGATAGGTGATGCGTTTGAACTTATCCGCAGTGGACGCACTAAAATGATGCTAGCAGGGGGTGGTGAAAGCATCAGAGATCCATTCATTGTCTGGAGTATCGACATTCTTGGAGCATTGAGTAAAGAACAGGAATCTGTCGAAAAGGCTTGCTGCCCATTCAGTAAAGATCGTAGTGGTTTTGTTATGTCGGAGGGTGCCGCAATATTATGCCTTGAAGACTATGATTGCGCTGTTGCCAGGGGAGCTAAAATACTGGCGGAAGTGATTGGCTATGGCAATAATTCTGATGCGTCAGATATGACCGCCCCGGCCCCAGATTGCAAAGGACGGGTCATGGCAATTCAGATGGCGCTGGAACAGGCCAAACTCTCCACCTCAGATATTCACTATATTAATGCTCATGGGACATCAACCCCATTAAACGACATTAACGAAACCGATGTTCTAAAAATGAGCCTGGGCGAGCACGCTTATCGTATTCCTATTTCCAGTACAAAATCCTATACAGGCCATCTTATTGCCGGAGCAGGAGCAATTGAATCCATTTTCTGTCTCAAAGCGATAGAGACAGCAACGATTCCCGCAACGATGCACTTGAATAACCCTGATCCGCTATGCGATCTGGATTATGTCCCCAATATCCACCGAACTCACCAACTTATTGACACCGCTTTAAATGTTAACTACGGATTCGGTGGCACAAACTGTGCACTTATTTTCAGGAAGGCCGATAGATGAACGTTCAATTTAGCAAAAAAGATCTCAGTCAATGGGCTAAATTCTCTGGAGACTACAATCCTATCCATTTTGATGAAAAAATCGCAAGAGAAGTTGGGTTAGGTGGTATTGCAGTACACGGCATGCTGGCCATGATCCCGCTCAAAAGCGGATACGATTATCTGTCACAACTAAATCGGGAAATGGGCAGACAGTGGCACGTTAATTTACGCAATCCCGTACCTCTGGATGCCTGCTATTGCGTCAAAACTAAGCACACTAACCGGAATGGGAAAACGACCTTTAATCTGCAAGACGAAACAACCAACCTGAAACCTCTGATTGGTCACTATAGTTGTTTCGATTTTTCACAAAAAACTAGCTTTCCCGAAAAACCACGTTGCCAAGTTCCCATACAAGAGACAATAAAAAAATCCATCGAATTTAAACATACCTTCCCGGAAGTCAATGAATTCTGGATCTTTCTTGATGCTCTGATGTTTTATCTTTTTATGCAGCAAAGTGCCAAAACTGCACTAGCAACAGAATTTAAAACCTATTTTGGCAAACAAGAACATGATGAAACATGCCTCAAAGATCTCATTGTTTTGCATGTTATGCACACCGTGAGTTTCTCTCCAGCGCTGCTTAATCGCCAAATCCCAGATGAAATGCCAAATATCGAATATACGATCGTACCAAAAGATACATTCGACGTTGATGGTTCGTTATACGGTACGCTGGAAATCCCGATCTGGCTGAATGGCGAAATCTCTTTAGTTGTTGAGATGAGTCTGATGGGAACAACAAAAAGAAAGCAGATTGCCAACTAAAATCTGATGAATGCGGTATTGGCAGACGGATGGCATAAATTTAGAGGAATCACTTAATGAATATCAGCACCCCTTGGGTTTTTATTTCAGGTGGATCACGTGGTATCGGCAAAGGCATAGTAAAAATGCTAGCAGCTCAAAACTATCACGTGGTTTTTACCTATAAATCCAGCATAAATGAAGCACAAATATTGTGTCATGACATTGAACAGCAAGGTTATCGCTGTGAGGGCTATCAATGTGACGTCTCAAACGCGAAAGAAGTCACAACATTGTCAGCAGAACTTATCTCACAATATGGCGCTCCTTATGCCATCATCAATAACGCCGGAATTACACAAGATGCATTGCTGATAAATATGAAAGAAGAAGAGTGGCATAATGTCATTTCCACCAATCTTTCTTCTATCTATTTAGTGAATCACGCATTTCTCCCTGAAATGATTACTGCTGGAGAAGGCTGCATTATCCATATGAGCTCAGTCACTGCATTTAAAGCTAACTCAGGGCAAGTTAACTACGCTGCCACCAAAGCCGCCATGATCGGTATTACCCGCTCATTAGCTGTTGAAGTTGGCCGATTTAATGTCCGGGTCAATACCGTTGCGCCAGGCTTGATTGACACTGAAATGCTGGATCATATCCCCGCGCCACATAGGAAAAAACTGTTATCTAACATCCCACTGGGCCGCTTGGGTTCAGTAGAAGATATTGCTCTGACAATCAATTTCCTACTCAGCCCTGGAGGACGCTACATTACCGGGCAAACATTCGTTGTTGATGGAGGAATGACCGCTTGAGTCAGTTAAACAATTAACATCAATGGATTCGTAGCCCTATCCTGTGGTCATTTGTACCCAGATAAATATTCTGGGTACTGACACAAAATACCGTTAATCATTGCCAGATAAACAATCCAGCCTATCTGGTAAATGTTAATAACGATAATAAACAATTTTAATATTAAATCATGCTCTTGGCGTTAAGTGCTAAATATTAGCAATTTTCATTTTATCAGATGAGAAGGGCTTGACCTTGTAGTCGACTCCAAGGTGTTTAATCAAATATAAGCACATTAATTAAGACGAATTTACTTTTAATCACTGTGATAGGAGAGAACACATGACCGGAGAAATACAATCACCTCCGCTTAATGAGAAAAAGTCAAAACGTAAGTTAGCACTGATCCTCGCAACTCTCTTATTTGCTTTTGTCGGGTTGGGTTACTTCACCTATTGGCTTATTTCATTACGTCATTATCAAGCGACTGATGATGCTTACGTTGTGGGTAATCAGGTACAAGTGATGGCCCAGATCACCGGTAGCGTAACCGCCATTTATGCCGATAATACCGACTTCGTTCAACAAGGCGATATTTTGCTACGTTTAGACTCTATTGATGCGGAACATGCTTTTGAGCGAGCGAAAAATACTTTGGCTAATAATGTCAGGCAAACTCACCAAACCATTATTGATAATGAAAAACTATTGGCTAACATTGATCTCAAACAAACGGCATTACAACAGGCTCAAGACGATTTAAAACGACGTGAACATTTGGGACTCACAGGTGCTATCGCCAAAGAAAATCTGATTCATTCCCGCAATAGCGTACAAATGGCAAAATCTGAGCTGAATGTTGCCCGACAACAATATTATGCCAACAAAGCACTAGTTATAGACACCCCATTAGATCAACAACCTGCGATTAAACTGGCCGCTTCCCAGCTCCACGATGCATGGTTAACCTTACAGCGCACCCAGATTGTCGCGCCGGTAACAGGCTACGTTTCACGCCGCAGTGTTCAAGTAGGCTCACAAATAAAAAGTGGTGCTCCACTGATGGTTATCGTACCCGCTGACCAACTTTGGGTCGAAGCTAACTTCAAAGAAGTTCAACTTGCCAATGTGCGTATTGGTCAACCCGTAACCCTGATTAGCGATTTCTATGGTAGTGGTGTCACTTATAAGGGCCGGATCGTTGGTCTTGATATGGGAACTGGCAGTGCATTTTCTTTATTGCCAGCACAAAACGCCACCGGTAACTGGATCAAAGTAGTTCAACGTTTACCCGTTCGTGTTGAACTAGAAGCACAACAACTTATTGCTCATCCTTTACGCATCGGTTTATCCATGCACGCCGCGGTTGATACCCGAAATCAGGGTGGTCTGGTGCTTGCTGACACGCCTCGTAATGGCATTGTTTATGAAACCAACGTTTTAACTTACAACACCGTAGAAATTGATCGGCTAATTAACGAAATCATTCAAGTTAATACCAGTCAAAATAAGTGAGGTTAACATGCTAAAAGAGCCATTATCAGGAGCCAAACTTGGCTGGCTAACCCTGGCTTTAGCATTAGCCGCTTTTTTACAAATATTGGACCTGACCATTGCTAACGTTGCAATATCAACAATTGCTGGAGATCTGGGTTCATCAGTATCACAAGGAACCTGGGTTATTACCTCATTTGCTGTTGCTAACGCGATCTCTATCCCATTAACTGGCTGGTTAGCAAAGCGGTTCGGGGAAGTCCGGGTTTTCTTAATTTCAATGATCTTATTTGTGATCACTTCCTGGTTATGTGGTATTGCTAATAGCTTGGAAATGTTGATTATTTCCCGCGTCCTGCAAGGTATCTCAGCCGGGCCAATTATGCCCCTTTCTCAAAGTTTGCTACTCAACAACTATCCTCCGCTAAAACGCAATATGGCATTGGCTCTGTGGTCAATGACTATCGTTATCGCTCCAGTTTGTGGTCCGATACTCGGCGGTTGGATCAGCGACAACTACCATTGGGGGTGGATCTTTCTCATCAACGTTCCGGTTGGCTTTGCCGCCATTGCTATCACCTGGATGCTGTTAAAAGATCGGGAAACTGAAATAACGGCTAGGTCAATTGATATCGTAGGACTAATTTTATTGGTCATCGGTGTTGGTTGTTTTCAGCTATTGCTTGATAGAGGAAAAGAGCTTGATTGGTTCAACTCAACAGAAATTATTGCATTAGCCATTATCGCAGTTATTGCCATAACTTTCCTGATCATCTGGGAATTCACCGATGATGATCCGATCATTGATTTATCACTATTTAAATCACGCAATTTTACTATCGGTACTTTATGTATCAGTTTGGCTTTCCTACTCCATATAGGCACTCTGGTTTTGCAGCCTCAACTATTGCAAATGGTATTTGGTTATACAGCCACTTGGGCAGGATTGGTAATGGCTCCATTAGGGATAGTGCCAATAATGCTCGTTCCACTCATTGGTCGTTTTAGTTCAAAAATTGATATGCGTTATTTAGTTATGTTTAGCTTTATCATTTTTGCACTCTGTTTCTTTTGGAGAACTCATACCTTTGAGCTATCAATGGATTTTTCCACTGCTGCCTGGCCACAATTTATTCAGGGCTTTGCTATCGCCTGTTTAATTATGCCACTAACAGCCATTATATTATCTGATGTTGAACCCGCTAAAATCGCCTCTGCGGGCAGTTTATTTAACTTTTTACGCACGCTGGCAACATCCGTGGGTACTTCCATCACCACGACCATGTGGTCCCGTCGCGAAGCTGTCCATCATGTCCAGTTAACTGAATCGATAACTCCCCATAATCCTATTGCCCAACAAGCCTATGAGAAAATGGAACAATTAGGGATGACACACGCTCAAGCCAGTCACTCTCTGGCACGTGAAATCACTAATCAGGGATTGATTATTGCTGCTAACGAGATTTATTGGCTATTTGGCTTTATTTTTCTGATCTTGCTGATCTTGATCTGGCTGGCAAAACCCACCGTCGGAGAAAAGAAATAACACTATGATAAATAAACAAAATAAGCTTAAAAACCAAACTATCGATAAATAACCAAAGAACCCATTTAGCCCCCTTTCCAATGAAACCTAATCAAAATAGCACCTTATCAAGGCGCTATTTTGTCGTTTTATAGAACATGTTTTTTCATCACCAAAACTACCGATCAATCTCCGGCTGTTTTAGATGTTTTGGCACATCAAAAAGAATTTAAACGCAGGGGTATCCGTCTCATCATGATACGCATAGCCTAATGCATCAAGATGACGCTTAAAACGCACTTCCGCTCCTGACAATTCAAATGCGGCTAACACCCGACCATAATCTGTACCATAATTGCGATAATGGAATAACGTAATATTCCAGTGAGTTCCCAAAGTTTGGAGGAACTTTAGCAAAGCCCCCGGTGATTCAGGAAATTCAAAACTAAATAAGCGCTCTTTCAATGGCTTAGATGGACGACCGCCGATCATATAGCGAACATGTAATTTCGCCATCTCATCATCAGAGAGATCGGCAACCTGATATCCTGCGGTACGCAATTCCTCGATAATTTCCCGTCGTTCTACCTCACCACGACTCAGGCGAACACCAACGAAAAGACAAGCCTGATCAGGATCTGCATCCGTATAACGATAATTAAACTCTGTTACCACCCGATCGCCCAATTTCTGGCAAAAACTCAGGAAACTCCCTTTCTGTTCAGGAATAGTCACTGCCAGCAATGCTTCCCGCTGCTCGCCCAATTCACAACGCTCAGAGACATAACGTAACCCGTGGAAGCTTACGTTAGCGCCAGAAAGAATATGTGCCAGTCGCTCACCTCTAAGCTGATGCTGCTGAACATACTTTTTCAATCCAGCAAGTGCCAATGCACCGGATGGCTCAGCAATCGCACGCACATCCTCAAACAGATCTTTTACCGCGGCACAAATAGCATCACTGTCTACCGTGATAACATCATCTACATATTGCTGACACAAACGAAATGTTTCATCACCGATACGCTTAACCGCAACACCTTCAGCAAACAAACCAACTCGTGGCAAATCTACCGGATATCCAGCCTCCATTGCTGCTTTCAGGCAAGCTGAATCTTCCGCTTCCACCCCAATAATTTTAATTTCTGGCATCAGTTGCTTAATCAACACAGCAACGCCAGCAATCAACCCCCCTCCACCGACAGGTACAAAGATTCGATCCAGACGCACATCCTGTTGCAAAAGTTCCATCGCCAGTGTTGCCTGACCTGCGATTACAGCAGGATGATCAAACGGAGGAACAAAGGTATAGCCCTCCTGTTGTGCCATTTCTATCGCTTTAGCTTTAGCCTCATCAAAATTAGCACCATACAACAGAGCCTTACCACCGAAATTCCGGACCGCATCGACTTTAATATCCGCAGTAGTAACCGGCATAACAATCAAAGAGTTAATTCCCAAACGATTGGCAGAAAGTGCAACCCCCTGAGCATGGTTACCGGCTGACGCGGTAATCACTCCTCGGTTTTTTTGTTCCTCAGTCAAACTCGCAATCATGGCATACGCACCACGGAGCTTGAAACTGTGAACAGGTTGCCGATCTTCCCGCTTTACCAAAATAGTATTTCCCAAGCGGGCAGAAATTTTCTCCATTTCCTGCAAAGGAGTCACCTGAGCAACTTCATAAACCGGCGCGCTTAATGCTGCTTTCAAATACTCTGCACCATTTGGTGAGGAAGTTAAGGGAAGACATGCAGACATACGATTATCCCCCTAACTTAGATTTATCACGGACAGCACCTTTATCCGCACTGGTTGCCAATGAAGCATAAGCTCTCAAGGCAAGCGATACCTGACGTTCACGGGCTTTCGGCGTCCACGATTTATCACCGCGGGCAAATTCCATTTCTTTACGGGTAGCAAGTATCCTTTCATCTACATCAAGTCGAATTTTCCGCAGTGGAATATCAATATCAATAATATCGCCATCTTGAACCAAACCGATTAGCCCACTATTAGCCGCTTCGGGAGAAACATGGCCGATCGACAAACCCGAGGTACCACCAGAGAAACGGCCATCGGTAATCAATGCACAGCTTTTGCCTAGCCCCACAGATTTTAGATAAGTCGTCGGATACAACATTTCCTGCATGCCAGGCCCACCTTTTGGCCCTTCATAACGAATGACCACCACATCACCAGCAACGACTTTTCCACCCAAGATCGCATCAACCGCATCTTCCTGACTTTCGTAAACTTTGGCTGGCCCACGGAACGTCAGACTGCCCTCATCAACCCCGGCGGTTTTTACAATACAACCATCTATAGCCAAATTACCAAATAGAACAGCAAGACCACCATCCCGACTATAGGCATGTTCAATGTCGCGAATACACCCTTCTACACGGTCAGTATCCAACGAAGGCCAACGACAATCTTGTGAAAATGCCTGAGTAGTACGGATACCCGCAGGGCCTGCCGAATACATCTCCTTCACTGACTCATCTACCGTCTGCATCACATCGTATTGATTAAGCGTTTGTAACAAATCCAGACCCAAAACATTTTTAACCTGACGATTCAACAAACCCGCTCTATCCAGCTCACCTAAAATACCGATCACACCACCAGCACGGTGAACATCTTCCATATGGTATTTTTGTGTACTTGGTGCAACTTTACATAGATGAGGGATCTGACGAGACAAACGATCAATATCCGCCATAGTGAAATCAACTTCCCCTTCCTGCGCCGCAGCCAGTAAGTGAAGCACAGTATTCGTTGATCCCCCCATTGCAATATCCAACATCATCGCATTTTCAAATGCGGCTTTCGTTGCAATACTACGCGGCAGAGCACTGTCATCATTTTTTTCATAATAACGCTTAGTCAACTCAACAATGCGCTTGCCTGCATTCAGAAACAGCGCCTTACGATCTGCATGAGTAGCCAGTAATGAGCCATTCCCCGGTTGCGACAAACCCAGTGCCTCTGTAAGGCAATTCATAGAGTTAGCAGTAAACATGCCTGAGCAGGAACCACAAGTTGGGCAAGCTGAGCGCTCAATCTGATTGCTATCTTCATCACTGACCTTCGGGTTCGCGCCTTGGATCATGGCATCGATCAGATCCAATTTAATAATCTGATCTGACAATTTAGTTTTACCTGCCTCCATAGGGCCACCGGAAACAAAAATCGCCGGAATGTTCAGACGTAGTGCTGCCATCAGCATTCCTGGGGTAATTTTGTCACAATTGGAAATACACACCATAGCGTCCGCACAATGTGCATTCACCATATATTCAACAGAATCAGCGATCAATTCACGTGACGGCAGAGAATAGAGCATACCACCATGCCCCATTGCGATACCGTCATCCACCGCTATCGTATTGAACTCTTTTGCAACACCGCCTGATGCTTCAATCTGTTCCGCAACCAGTTTACCTAAGTCCCGCAAATGAACATGCCCTGGAACAAACTGAGTAAATGAGTTAACTACTGCAATAATCGGTTTACCGAAATCTGCATCGGTCATCCCTGTCGCGCGCCATAAAGCGCGAGCTCCTGCCATATTGCGGCCATGAGTCGTAGTGGCAGAACGGTACTTAGGCATTATCTTCACTCCCGTGTTATCAAAACAGGCGGGGAACGAACCGCCCGTTAAATTATTTATATACCCGTCATCTTTCAAGTTGCCTCTTTGTTGGCTGCACTCACTCACCCCGGTCACATCGTTATCTATGCTCCCGGGGATTCGCTCCCTTGCCGTCGCGATCCATCTTGAAATCCATTGGGTATAGTTCTATTAAGGATTGACTGGATCTAACCAGCCCCATTTATCATCTGTCGTGCCATCAAACAAGCCAAAGAAAGCTTGTTGAATTTTTTTGGTAATAGGTCCACATCTACCGATACCAACCTGAATATCATCAACACTGCGAACGGGTGTGATTTCAGCCGCTGTGCCAGACATAAAAACTTCATCAGCCAGGTACAATGATTCGCGCGACAATACCTGCTCACGCACTTCCAGCCCTAAATCTTTCGCCAGTTTGATAATGGCATCACGAGTAATTCCTGGTAATGCAGCAGAGGTAAATGGTGGGGTAAATAATATGCCATCTTTTACTTCAAATAGATTTTCACCCGCACCCTCAGAGATATAACCAGAAACATCCAGTGCAATACCTTCCTGATACCCACGACGACGAGCTTCACTACCGACTAAAAGCGAAGACAGGTAGTTACCACCGGCTTTAGCCGCAGTTGGCATTGTGTTTGGTGCCGCACGATTCCATGAAGAAACCATCGCATCAATTCCTTGATCCAATGCGCCTTCTCCCAAATAAGCTCCCCACGGAAAGGCGGCAATAATGACATCAGTTTTATAACCAGCAGGTGGATTAACCCCCATGCCAACATCACCGATAAAGACCAATGGACGTATATAAGCACTGACTAAATTATTTTTACGAAGAGTTGCCCGACACGCCTCCATTAATTCATCGACACTCTGGTTCAACGGCATACGATAAATCTTTGCAGAGTCATGTAAACGCTGCATATGCTCACGATGGCGGAAAACCACTGGCCCTTTATGAGAGTCATAGCAGCGAATTCCCTCAAAAACAGATGTGCCGTAATGTAAAGCATGGGACATTACGTGAACTTTAGCATCTGCCCAAGGAACCATCTCACCATTGAACCAAATGTAATCGGATTGCTTCGTCATTCTCTCATTCCTTTATTTCTACGTTATGCACGTATGAGTTGTGATTTTTGTTGCAGGATCTTGACGCCAGCGACATCCACTAATTTAGTCAGTTGTGAAGACAACAAATTAACCGGTTTTTGGCTGGCAACAATTAATTCGATATTAACATTATCGCCATCCATTGTTTGATCCATATTCATGGAACAGATCTGAAATCCACGATGACGCGTTACCCGTAAGATGCGCTCTAATATTTCAGGACGGAAACGAGCATGGATTGCAAGTTGATGCTGCATCATAATGATTTCTCCAACATAGTTTCATTGCTTGCACCAGGAGGAACTAACGGCCAAACGTTCTCTAATTCCTCAATAGATACCTGTAATAAATAGGGGCCCTTACTGCTGAATAATGCATTCAGCGCTTCATCAATCTGTGATTTATCCGTGATATGTTGCCCCGGAATATCAAAAGCTTTCGCTAATGTGACAAAATCGGGGTTATCTGTTAATGTCGTTTCGCTATATCGCTTATCAAAAAACAGCTCCTGCCATTGCCGCACCATTCCCAATCGCTGGTTATCCAACAATAAAATTTTTACGGGTAATTGCTTGCGTTTAATTGTCCCCAGTTCTTGGACATTCATCATGAAAGAGCCATCTCCAGAGACACAAATCACCATATCTTCCGGTCGAGCAATCTGAGCACCAATTGCAGCAGGGATACCAAATCCCATCGAGCCCAATCCACTAGATGTAATGAAATTTTCAGGCCCATCAAACGTCATATGCTGAGCTGTCCACATTTGATGTTGTCCAACATCGGTAGTAATAACCGTATTAAATGTTTTACGATCTGAAACCTGCTTCAATAACCAAGGCGCATAGATACTCTCTCCCTGATGGTCATAACACCAAGGATATTCAGCTTTCAGATACTTAACTTCCTGTTGCCAGGGCATAATTGACAATGGCTGTTGCAAACGGGGCAATAATACCTTCACATCCCCCAGCAACGACACATGAGCCTGACGTAATTTACCCAACTCTGCCGGATCGATATCCAGATGAATGATTTTTGCACACGGAGCAAAAGTATTAAGTTTGCCAGTCACACGATCATCAAAACGAGCACCTACAGCAATCAACAAATCACATGACTGAACGGCAAGATTGGCCGCTTTCGAACCATGCATCCCAAGCATTCCCAGATAACATGGATGTTCTGAATCGGCAGCCCCCAAGCCTTTCAACGTAGAAGCAACCGGCATACCTGTTTCCACAACAAAATCTCGCAGAACAGAAACTGCTTGAGACATCCCTACTCCACCACCGACATACAACACTGGCTTTGTCGCAGCCGCAACCATTTTCCGGGCTTGTTCTAATTCACTTTCCGAGCAGGGCTCCTTTTGCTCAACGGGTACCAAATGTGGTACAAAATTCCCCTCTTTCAACTGAATATCTTTAGGAATATCAATCAAAACTGGGCCAGGTCGACCACTAGTGGCAATAGAAAAGGCTTCCGCCATAATTTGAGGTAAATCTTCCAGTGAGTCCACTAAGAAACTGTGTTTGGTACAAGCAAGGGAGAGACCTAAAACATCGACTTCTTGGAAGGCATCAGTTCCAATCAATTCAGAACCAACCTGACCAGTGATAGCAACAATAGGAACAGAATCTAACAATGCATCGGCTAATCCAGTGATTAAGTTTGTTGCTCCCGGTCCCGATGTAGCGATACAAACTCCCGGCTTACCACTGGCTCTCGCATAGCCGATTGCAGCCATAGCTGCCCCCTGTTCATGCCGACAAAGCAAATGCTCCACACCACCATCGTACAAAGCATCATAAACCGGCATGATCGTACCACCAGGGTAGCCAAAAACCTTATCAATCCCCTGCGTTCGTAATGCCTTTACAACCCACTGCGCCCCATTCATTTTTCATATCCCCTGTGTTTACCCTGTGAGACAAGATTTTGTTCTGTTGTATGTTTCCGTCTCTACCGGATTTTGCTTGTCGAAAAAAAACCCCCGCGCCTTTCGGTGCGGGGGTCTTCGAGAGATTTGGCTGTTCTTCTAAGCCTTTCTTCGTCCAAGTGCAGCCCCGCTCGGTGGGATAATAATCACCACCACGCTGACAATAATTAGGCTAATCACTAGGACAAATATGTTCATAATCTTGGTCATTTAATTCGTTTGTTTAATCTATATTTAAGAGTTATCACGTTCTTCATAGCTTGACAACATTTATTTTGTTTTATTACTCGATATAAAAAAATACCTTTTATTTTCAATTAAATACTTGTCATACGGATTATTTGTTCAGTAAATAGATCGATTTAAGTCATAAAAACTAACTGATTAGATATAAACAAAACAACACATTAATAGATAACATAAAAAACAAATCATCCGACTATAATCAAAAATAAAGAGCTTATTATTAATCACTTAGGTGACAAAAACTTCTCATTAAAAATAAAACATAGTGATATAACATACGAAATTCATCCACTGTAAAAATATATAAATTTGAATTTAAATTAAATTCAACCAATAAAAAATCAATCTAAAAACACAACCTAAATAATAACAAAATCTCAAAACAAGAATATAAAGATAATAGACACAATGATTTAATCACTAAAGCATAAAAAATTATGCCATTAAAATCAACAAAATAGAATAAAAATAATTTAATTTAAATTTCAAAATAAAAATTTTATAGTTGCTTCGAAAAATATTTATCAGAGCCGCTTCGCAAAAAAATAATAGAAAACTATTTATCATCTAATTTCAGTCCATCATATATACCCGTAATCATTGAAGATGCTTGATTTTATCCGAAATGGAGATCATTATCCTCGCTATGAAAATATTCATTACCGATGAACAAAAAGCCGAACTTGAACATCTCCATCACACCTGCCGTGATA
>NZ_CAWPHH010000027.1:0-61676 GCF_963887965.1 Photorhabdus sp. RW14-46
TGCTCTACCGGATCGATGGCCCCTTCGTGCCGGGCAAACCGCATGCGCTGGCCTCGTCAATAGATCAGGTCGCCTTCGCGTTCTTCGATTTTGCCAATAAACCCTTATCACTCAGTACCGGGCACCGAGGTACAGGGGCGGAAGCGAGATATGTTAAGCTCGGGGACGACAGTTATACCGCTTCAACGCAACTGTCTGTGGTACCGGTTCTGTTGAAAACTGACGGCGCCGGAGGGCTAGCCAGAGCCGTCGCGGTCATTTCCGTGTGGTCGGATGTTAACTTCGTCGACCCATCTGCTTAGTTATTGCTATCGTTGCAGCGCCGGTAGGCGCTGCAACAAGCTAGCCCTGACAACCCTAGGTAAGTCAAACGACTCCTTATATACCCTTCATCTTTCAAGCTGCTGCTTTGTTGGCTGCTTTCACTTACCCCAGTCACATAGTTATCTATGCTCCTGGGGATGCATTCACTTGCCGCCGCGCTGCAATTTGAAATCTATTGGGTATAGAGTGATTAATTTGATGAAACCTGAACAAATCAGAGTCATTAAGACAACGAATCAAACCAACGCCCCATAAATCGTCAGTAAAGCAACGACAACAATGATAGAAAAAGTCACCTTTTTCGCCAACGTCACCGCTGCAACAGGCGTTTGAGTTGAATCAAGATGGGGTTCACGACTTAATGAAAACTGAGCAAGCTGACAGAGCACTTTATATTGTGAAGTTCTTAAATCACTAAGAGAAGCAACCCACGCCGGTAAAGCCCGTTCACCATGCCCTAATAAAGCATAGGCAACGCCAGCCAGACGAGCAGGAACCCAATCCAACCAATGCAACAAGCTGTCAACACCCGATTGCGCCCGCTGAACCGGTGTACCATATTGTGCCAACCATCCCTGATAAGCCCTCAAAAAGCCATATCCCATCAAAGCAACAGGACCTAATTTACCCGCCACAATCAACCAAAAAATCGGGGCCAGATAATAGCGAAAATTTATCCATAGCAACGCATTTTGTATCTCTCGCAACATATTCTCTTTGCTGGCATCAGAGGGTAAACCATGAATAATTGCGAGACGCGTAAGATATTCCCTTTGTTGTTCCCTATTATCCTGATGAACAGTACGAAAATATTCACGATAGTCATGCCGTAAGCGCCCCGCTCCGATGCACAGCAAACAAATGAACACCCATAACACCAGTTCAAGAACACCGAACATAAAATCATTTAATATTTCAATCAGTAACCATGTTATCAACATGACTGCTAACGTCATCAACAGGCTTTTCCATAACGAAAAGGATTTCATACCGGTAAACAATGGCTCAAGACGATGCTCCAATTGCCAATGGTCACCCATTTTAAAAACTCGTTCCCACGCCAACACTAACAACAGTATAAAGAGAGTCATTCTTTCTGCTCCTGTAACAATTGCTGGTAATGTGTCCAATCGAAATAAAGTCCCAGATCAATTTTTCTTCCTAGAACAACATCATTATAGCCAGTGATATGCTCTTTTATACCCGTCATCTTTCAAGTTGCCTCTTTGTTGGCTGCACTCACTCACCCCGGTCACATAGTTACCTATGCTCCCGGGGATTCGCTCCCTTGCCGTCGCGATCCATCTTGAAATCCATAGGGTATATATCCGGGTCTACCTAATAAGCCATTGTGTCAATACAACAAAGCTTTCCCGGAGACAAACTAATACGATGAATAACCAATAAAACAGTTGCTCACCTGTGGGCACAAATCGTGTGAAAGAATTTTTCTAACTCAATTCATCATGCAACCACATTTTTTCTTTTCCTTAATCTAGATGATAAAACCAAGATAGTAGTTGTTCACTACGCAACAGGGTAGCATGTTAAGACCATCAATATTGTTATCACCTCTGGAGCTTTTTAATGACAAAACAAAATTGCAATACGGATCAGCGCCGTGCTGTTCTTATGGAACACTTGCAAAACGACATTCCTGCCAGTGTAACCCTCGCACTAAAAGAAGATCTGGGTGGAAATACAAATTTCACCGCTGATATTACCGGCCAATTAATTCCCGCAGATAAACAAGCCACCGCAGTCATTATCACTCGGGAAGATGGCATTTTCTGTGGACAACAATGGCTGAATGAAGTTTTTACTCAATTAGGCGACCAGATCTCCATTGAATGGTTAGTCAAAGATAGTGATGCAATTACAGCCAACCAAAAACTTTGCCTATTACGAGGCCCAGCACAGATATTACTGACCGGTGAACGCACCGCCCTTAACTTTATTCAAACTCTCTCTGGCGTTGCAACGGAAGTCAGTCATTATGTTCACTGCCTTACCGGTTTAAAAACTCAATTACTTGATACACGCAAAACGCTACCAGGATTACGCACCGCCTTAAAATATGCCGTACTTTGTGGAGGTGGTAATAATCACCGCCTCGGATTATTCGATGCTTTCCTTATTAAAGAAAACCATATTATTGCCAATGGCTCTATTAAACAGGCAGTAGATAAAGCTCGTTATTCTCACCCTGATGTCCCTGTTGAAGTCGAAGTAGAAACGCTAGATGAACTCATTCTGGCACTCAAAGCTAATGTTGATATTATTATGCTAGATAATTTTACTATTCCAATGATGAAAGAAGCCGTCGCTATCACATCAGGTAAAGTCGCTTTAGAAGTATCCGGTAATATCACCCTGGATACTTTGCGCAGCTATGCTGAAACAGGCATCGATTTTATTTCTGTTGGAGCACTCACCAAACATATTAGAGCATTAGATCTCTCCATGCGCTTTAATTAGCAATAATTATATTGATGGTGGTGTAAATCAGCAATTAGTTACTCACAAATTTGCGAACACCACCGTAAATATTTTTGCAAACCTTGTAATCCAAAAATTCTTTTTCGAGTCAATTCCATAATCTTCATATATCCTATTTCATTTTTTTCTCTTTCCTTCATTCTCTATATCGCAATACCACAACACGGAGAAAAAATATGAAACAACAAGGATTTACTTTAATGGAGATCATGGTTGCTATTGCTATCATTTCCATCTTAAGTGCCATTGGTATTCCTAGTTATCAAGGATATATCCAGAAAGCCGCTTTAACAGATATACTACAAAATATTGTACCTTATAAATCAGGTATAGAACTTTGCGGTTTTGAAACTGAAGATTTCAATGGTTGCAATGCAGGAGCAGTGTCAATTCCAAAAGAACATAACAGCAGATATATCGATAACATTTCAGTTAAAAATGGGGAAGTTACCATTAACGGTAAACAGAGTCTTAAAAACCTCAGTGTTACATTAAAGCCGACAAAAAATACACAAACAGGTATAATTAAATGGAATATTAAATGTGAATCGACAAACAATTCATTAAAAAGTCGTTGTCAGGAAATATTTGAATTTTAATTCATTAACCCTTATACCCTATGGATTTCAAGATGCATCGCGACGGCAAAGGAGTGAATCCCCGGGAGCATAGATAACTATGTGACCGGGGTGAGCGAGTGCAGCTAACAAAGAGACAACTTGAAAGATGACGGGTATATCAATACACACTTACACAGGAAGCAATAATGAACTCACTTTCAGCAACGGAAAATACATTAATGGAAAAAGAAATTCATGATATTTGTCAACGCCACCAATCTGTTGTGATAAAAAAAGATGATAATACGATAACAATTGCCAGCAGCGAATTACCCAATGATGATTTATTATCAGCATTACGCTTTATTTCCGGATGTATTGTTAATGTAGAAATTTGGCCACTGGCAAGGATCGAATCAGTATTACATCAAAATATTTCACTGAGTCATGTACCAGAGGAAGAATCCTCTCTATTACCACTTAAAACTGATATCAATACAGATGAAAATGATGCCCCCGTCATTCAACTTATTAATCAAACTTTATTAACTGCAATTCAACGGCGTGCATCCGATATTCATTTCGAGCCATTCCAACAAGGTTACCGTATCCGTATCCGAGTTGATGGCTCATTACACTTATTGTCTTCGCCATCTTATCAAATGAATGCAAGCATTGCCGCACGCCTTAAAATAATGGCGAAATTGAATATTGCTGAAAAACGGTTACCTCAAGATGGACAATTTGATTGGTTTGACACCCGACACAACTATGCTATCCGTATGGCAACTTTGCCAACCATACACGGAGAAAAAGTTGTGCTTAGAATATTAAATACAATGCAGCAATTATCGTTAGATCAATTAGGTATTCCTGACCCATTATTAAATCAGCTCCGACAAAAACTCGCATTACCACAAGGAATGATTTTAGTGACTGGCCCAACGGGTAGTGGGAAAACCGTAACTTTATATAGCTGCTTACAATATCTGAATCAGAATAAAAAGAATATTTGCAGTGTAGAAGATCCCGTCGAGATCCCACTGAATGGCATTAATCAGACACAAACTAATAGCAAAATCGAGCTCAATTTTGCCAAAGTATTACGGGCATTACTACGCCAAGATCCTGATGTCATTATGGTGGGAGAAATACGTGATGGCGAAACAGCCGAAATTTCAGTAAAAGCGGCACAAACAGGTCATTTGGTTCTTTCTACATTGCATACTAATTCAACCATAGATACATTATCGCGCCTACAAAATCTGGGTATTTCAGGTTATATGGCTGCTTCTTGTATCAAATTAATTATCGCCCAACGACTTGTCAGAAAATTATGTCTTCATTGCCGTAAACAACAAACAGAAGAAACCGTTATTAATATTGAAAACAATTCTCTATTTATTAATCAATGGTTAGCAGTTGGTTGTGAACATTGTTTCTCCGGTTATTATGGCCGAACGGCTATTTATGAATTTTTAGAAATAACTTATGATATTCAACAAATATTATCAGAACAGAATCCTAAAAATGTTCAAAACACCATTATGGCTCAAAGAAAAGACACTTTACTTTCATCCGGTATTTTATTAGTGGAACAAGGCATCACGACATTAGAAGAAATTTATCAAGTCACAGGTCAGGAATAGTAATGAAAATTCATTATATTTATAATTGGCAAGCAGTGAACAACAAAGGCGAAATATCAAAAGGGAAATCACTATGTGATAACAGGAAAGCTTTATATCAGCAGCTTATTCATTCTGGATTGCAACCTTATAATATAAAATGTGAAAAATTGATATTTTATCATCAACAACAAATTGCCTACCGTTTGAATTTCATTCGTCAATTGGCAACACTATTATCATCAGGAATGCCATTACTGAATTGCCTCAATATTCTTATTCGCGAATGCGCTCATCCATTATGGCATTGTGTATTATTAGATATTAGCAAGAAAATTACCCGTGGAGAATCATTTTCCTCCTCATTAAAAAATTATCCATTTCTATTCCCACCTTTATTTTGTCAACTTATTTCTGTTGGTGAGTTAACCGGGCAATTAGAAGTCTGCTGTCAATTATTGGTTAAACAACAGGAGCAACAAGATAAGTTACAGAAGAAAATAACAAAAGCGCTGCGTTATCCTCTGATTATTACCATTGTTGCCAGCATCATTATTTTATTGATGCTTATTTTTGTTTTACCTGAATTTGAACATATTTATCATTCATTTGATGCACAACTTCCTCTGCTCACCCGCAGTTTATTAATCACTTCCAACTGGCTGATTCAATACGGTGGCTATGGTGTTATTGGATTAATTCTACTGCTTCTATTTTATCTACAATTACGTCAACGCCATACAATATGGATTATTCGTGAAAAAAATCTAATGTTACGTTTACCCGTTATTGCAAAATTAATTAGTTGTCAGCAATTAGGACAACTTTTCCATATTCTGTTTATGACACAAAAAGCCGGCCTGACACTCACCGCAGGGTTAGACAGTGCTATTGCATCAATAAATCATCCGGTATTTTTGCAAGCGACTAAATTCTTACGAGCTCAAATTAATCAAGGGGTACCAATGAGCGAAACACTGAAACAACAATCTTGTTTTCCTGCTCTGTGTCAACAGTTTGTCAGTGTTGGCGAAGAATCTGGCAATCTGGAACTGTTATTAGGAAATCTTGCTAATTGGTACCAACAACAAGCATTGGAGATTTCTGATAATATGACACAGTTACTAGAACCAATACTTATAGTCATAATAGCGATTATTGTCGGTACGCTATTGCTGGCAATGTATTTACCCATTTTTCAGCTAGGTACGATACTCACCTAAAGTAAAAATGATTCCATAGCTTTGTCTCTAGGTCATCTGCCTCCTTTCGGTTACAATCCTGAAATATTATCAAGTAATATTAAGGAATAGGATGACTTATATTATTGCACTCACAGGTGGAATTGGCAGTGGTAAAACCACTATCGCCAATGCTTTTGCTGCGCTTGGTGTTCCTCTTGTCGATGCAGATATTATTGCCAGAGAAATCGTTGTTCCTGGAACGCCCGCTCTACAAGCCATCACAGAACACTTTGGTCATGACATATTGACACCCGATGGTAACCTTAACCGAGCACTGTTACGCCAGAAAATATTCACAAACAATCAAGAAAAACAGTGGGTTAATCAACTTCTTCACCCTCTAATACATCAAGAAACCCGACGGCAATTAGAACAGATAATAGCACCTTATGTTATTTGGGTTATTCCATTATTAGTCGAAAATAATTTAAGGCATCTGGCAGATCGGATTTTAGTCGTTGACGTTTCACCTGAAATACAAATCAGCCGGGTAGCCACTCGTGATGGTATTAACTACCAACAAATTGAAAATATTTTGGCGGCACAGGCATCCCGTAGCGAGAGACTGGCTTATGCCGATGACATTATCTCAAATCATGATAACGTACAGGCAATTACTCCTCGTGTTGCCGAATTACATCAACAATACTTAAGATTAGCTGAATCAGCCAGACAGGACAATCATGATGAGTGACACAACTTCTACAATCATTTTTGAACATCCACTGAATGAAAAAATGCGAGCATGGTTGAGAATTGAATCTTCCCTACAACAACTCACAAGTCAACGCCATTTAAACTCACTGGCAAGCAGCCTCGCCTTTTTCCGCACAATAACTGAGTTACTTGAAGTGCTAGAACGAGGAGAAGTACGTTCAGAATTGCTAAAAGAATTAGAACGTCAACAGGCAAAATTAAAACAATGGGCTGAAATACCCGATGTTGATATAAATATCGTCAATAGTTTCAGATTAAAATTGAAAGAGCGGGCTATTGCATTAAGTAAAGCACCACGATTAGGGCAATCCCTTAAAGAAGATAAAATTATCAGCCTAGTGCGCCAGCGCCTCAGTATTCCCAGTGGTTGTTGTGGTTTTGATCTACCCACCCTACATCTATGGCTTCACTTACCACAATCAGAAAGAGATAAAATGGTCGCATTCTGGATTGATAGTTTGCTACCTCTCCAACAAGCCCTGGACAGTATTTTAGAACTCATCCGCCAATCTGCTATTTTTCGTTCAGAAATCAGTAAAAACGGTTTCCATCAGAATACAGCAGAAGGCGCAGATTTACTGAGATTACGTTTGCCATTAACCCCTTTATTGTTTCCCCAAATTTCCGGTCATAAGACCCGCTTTGCTATCCGTTTTTTACCATTGGATAGTGAAAAAGGCTCCGTGCCTGCTCATTTACCATTTGAATTGGCATGCTGCTAATATTACGAACTAATTATCAGGAAAATTATTATGTCTGAATTACTCACGATTGAATGCCCAACATGTGGTAAAACTGTGGTTTGGGGAGAAATAAGCCCATATCGCCCATTTTGCAGTAAACGCTGTCAATTAATTGACTTAGGCCAGTGGGCAAATGAAGAGAAGCGGATACCAAGCCAAAGTGAAAACTCTGATAGTGATGATTGGAGTGGACAACCTGAGCAATAATAAATAGCCGCGTTATTAATAATGCGGCTATTGACAACTCAAGCGGTAAGTAATGCAACAATGCTGCGGTTAGCAGGCGGGAATTCATCAGCAATTAAATCTTTCTGTAATACCCACCGAGAAAGTTGCCCTTCTTTACCGAAAGGCTCATTTTCCCATTCATCCACCAAGAAGAAATACAGGGTAATCAACCTGTCAGGAAAATCATGTTCAACCGTTTTTACCAGATCATAATGAATAACTGTAATACCAATTTCTTCCTGTAACTCACGTATTAAAGCCTGTTCAGGCGTTTCTTCTTGCTCAACTTTCCCACCTGGGAATTCCCAGAACCCCCCCATATGGGCATCAGCATGACGCTGAGTAATAAAAATTTCATGTTGCGTATTTCTGATAATCCCAGCGGCTATATGTAGGTGTTTCTTTTCCATATTACTCTTACTTCTTTATCTCTTCTTTTTGATTGCTCAACAACCAAATACTATATCCAACGTTGACGTTGCTCACTTAAAACTAACAGAGTAAAAAGGCGGTTTCCCGCCTTTTCATCGTTACTGCAAGCGCCCGTGGCAATGTTTATATTTTTTACCCGATCCACAAGGACAAGGATCATTACGTCCTACTTTACGAGCTCCACTAGCAATCTGAGCTTCTGTTGTAGACATCAATGCGCCTTTTTCAACCTCATGGCTTAATTGCTGTTGCTTTGCCAAGCGTTCTGCTTCCGCCCGGCGCTGTTGCTCCAATGCCTCTACTTCTTCCGGCAATCTCACTTGAACTTTGCCCAATGTACTAATCACTTCATATTTCAGCGATTCCAGCATGTTTGCAAACATAGCGAAAGATTCACGTTTATATTCCTGTTTCGGATCTTTTTGAGCATAACCTCGTAAATGGATACCCTGACGTAGGTAATCCATTGCTGCCAGATGCTCTTTCCACAACATATCCAGAGTCTGCAACATGATACCTTTTTCGAAATTACGCATCATTTCAATGCCAACAATCTCTTCTTTACGTTTATAGACTTCAACAGCCTGTTCAAGGATACGCTCACGCAACGTCTCTTCGTGTAACTCAGGCTCTTTATCCAACCACTCTTTGATCGGCAGCTCTAAATCGAAATCAGTCACTAAACGTTGCTGCAAACCTTCTACATCCCACATCTCTTCCAGAGATTGAGGGGGAATATAAGCATCAATGGTTGCTTTAAATACATCTTCACGAATGCTACCAATGGTTTCACTAACATCACTCACATCCAACAAGTCGTTACGCTGAGCATAAATAGCACGGCGCTGATCGTTAGCAACATCATCGTATTCTAGCAATTGCTTACGTATATCGAAGTTACGGCTCTCTACTTTACGTTGAGCATTGGCAATGGCTTTGGTTACCCACGGATGTTCAATCGCCTCACCCGGTTTCATACCCAGTTTACGCATCATGCTAGTGACACGATCAGAGGCAAAAATACGCATCAGTGAGTCTTCCATTGATAAATAGAAACGGGATGATCCCGCATCCCCTTGACGCCCGGAACGCCCGCGTAACTGATTATCAATACGACGAGATTCATGACGCTCCGTACCGATAATATGCAAACCACCCGCCGCCAGAACCCTATCATGACGTTCCTGCCATGCAGCTTTAATCTCTTCAATCTGAGCTTCTGTTGGCTCGGTCAGCTTAGCAATTTCTGCCTGCCAACTGCCGCCTAGCACAATATCTGTACCACGACCCGCCATGTTAGTCGCAATGGTTACCGCGCTCGCTTGACCTGCCTGAGCAATAATGTCCGCTTCCATTGCATGAAATTTGGCGTTAAGTACGTTGTGCTCGATACCCGCGTTAGTCAGTTCACGGGAAACCAGTTCAGATTTTTCAATAGAAATAGTCCCCACCAATACCGGCTGCCCTTTACCGGTACGTTCGCGGATATCTTCAATGATAGCTTCAATTTTTTCAGCTTCGGTCATGTAAACCAGATCTGGCAAATCATTACGGATCATTGGACGGTTTGTCGGAACCACAATGGTATCAAGCTTATAAATAGAGCTAAACTCAAACGCTTCTGTATCTGCCGTACCGGTCATACCCGCCAGTTTTTCATACAACCGGAAGTAGTTTTGGAAGGTAATTGAAGCTAGGGTTTGGTTTTCATTCTGAATTTCTACACCTTCTTTAGCTTCAACAGCCTGATGCAATCCATCAGACCAGCGACGCCCCTGCATAGTACGGCCCGTATGCTCATCAACAATAATGACCTCACCATCTTTCACGATATAGTCAACATCACGGGTAAACAGTGCATGGGCACGTAGTGCGGCTGTAACATGGTGCATTAACATGATATTGGTTGGCGAATATAGGGATTCACCTTCTTCCATCAAGCTGGCTTCTGACAGTAATTGTTCAACCAAAACTAAACCGCGTTCCGTCAAGTTAACCTGGCGGGACTTTTCGTCGACAGAAAAATGGCCTTCTCCCTGGAAAGTCTCTGAATCCTCTTTTTCCTGACGAATCAATTTAGGGATCAACTTATTGACTTTGATATAAAGCTCAGAACTATCTTCAGCAGGGCCAGAGATAATCAATGGCGTCCGTGCTTCGTCGATTAGAATGGAGTCAACTTCATCCACTAGCGCATAATGTAACTTACGCTGAACACGCTCTTCCGGGCTAAATGCCATGTTGTCACGCAGATAGTCAAAGCCATATTCGTTGTTAGTACCATAGGTAATATCCGCAGCATATGCCTGGCGTTTAACGGGTGCCGGCATACCTGGCAGGTTAATACCAACACTCAATCCCAGAAATTCAAACAGTGGGCGGTTATTTTCGGCATCACGCTGCGCCAGATAATCATTCACAGTGACTACGTGAACACCACGCCCAGTTAATGCATTTAAATAAGCAGGCAAAGTCGCTGTCAGTGTTTTACCTTCACCAGTGCGCATCTCCGCAATACAACGTTCATTCAGAACCATACCACCCAGTAACTGAACGTCGAAATGACGCATAGCAAACACGCGCTTACTTGCTTCACGTACTGTTGCAAATGCTTCAGGTAACAGATTTTCCAACGATTCGCCTTTTTCTAAACGGGCACGGAATTCGGCAGTTTTACCCTTCAATTCATCATCAGACAATTTTTCAAACTCTGGCTCCATGCGGTTGATGACATCAACAACTTTACGCATACGACGCAATGTACGGTCATTACGACTACCAAAAACCTTTGTTAATAATTTAATCAGCATAGTTAATTACATCTCAGATAAGGCCGTTATTTCGCAGCCAGCAAATAGTTATTTATTTCGAAAATTTGTAAAAAAACGAAGATTCAGAGGTAAGCAGTAGGACCTGCACGGATACCTTGGGCTTTAGCAATCCAAAGCGTCAGAATATAAGAAGATTGTGATGCAACATTCAGGAACGGTATATCTAAAACCGGTTCAGGTGGCTTAGGTTCCCGAATTAATAGTGTATTCAGGGTTTCCAGCACAAGCTGCTGAATATTGGAAGAACTTAACCGGATACTTTGTTTTGCTGTTTCATCGCTCATAGGCTGCGAAATAGAAAAAGCAAAAGAAAGCTGTCTGATCACGTTACGTACAGCATGTTGTTGCCAGTAATTAACGCCATTGGCTGGCTGGTGTTGAACATTCTGCAATGAAAATAGATTATCAAAAGCCGATAAAGCCTGATTTTGCCAGCTCTGACTAGGCGAGGTATTAGCTTGTGAGATATTATCGGTAACACCCGCTAAAATGGTAGGAACGCCAATACTTGCCGCAACCACCCCTAATAACAGATGTGACCAGAAATAACGTCTGCCAAATTGTCGCCAAAGATTTAGAATACCCATTAATCCTTCATCATACCGGAGCTACTTTCATTATGCGCGATAGCCGCCCACAATCATTAGATGTTCTTTTTGAAGACGCCGCCGCCGTTGAGAAAAGCCCGCTTCATGTTATCCAGCAACGTGCCGTCGCTTTGTTAAAACTTAACCGTGCCGTTATCAGCTTGCTTCCCGCACAATTACATCCGTGGTGCCGAGTCGCTAATTATCGCAAACAAATTCTGGTACTGGAAGCAGGAAACGCCAGTTGGATGACCAGATTACGTTACGAGCTGCCAACGCTGCTTTCTACACTAAGAAGCGGAATTCTACCATCATTGTCATCTATCGACATCAGGATTAACCCATCACTCATGATTAAGCATGGCAATAGTGCGCAGAGCTTCGCAAAAACGATGAGAGATGATCATAAAACTTTACCGACACGTCAGTTAAGTCAAGAGAGTGCGAAAGAATTAATAACGCTAGCGAACCGTAGTCCAAAAAAGCTGAAGGAAAGATTAGAACGACTAGCTGCACTGGCCGGAGAGAGTGCCAGTACAGCTAAAACGACTAAGCGATAACGCTAAATAAATTTAAGTGCTAACGCTGAATAGTGCTAACGCCGAGTAAAAAACATCAGCGAAAATAAAATCACTGATAACATAACCCACTGATATATCATTAAATTATTATCAGCATACTAGAGAGTTATGCCATTACAGTTGATGGAGCACGAAAAGCCAATGGCATTTCAGCTTCATCTTCGAAAGTAGTCAGCTCCCATGCACTTTCTTGCGCCAGAACTGCCTGCAATAGTTTATTGTTCAACGCATGACCAGATTTGAACGCAGTAAATGCGCCAATGATGTTATAGCCACACATAAACAGATCACCAATTGCATCCAGCATTTTATGGCGGACAAATTCGTCTTCAAAACGCAAGCCATCTTCATTAAGCACACGATAGTCATCAACAACAATCGCACAATCAAAGCTGCCACCTAAACACAACCCTTTAGATTGTAAGTACTCAATATCACGCATAAAGCCAAATGTACGTGCACGACTGATTTGACGAACAAACGCCTCTGCCGAGAAATCCAGACAGTAACGTTGAGTGCTTGAATCAATCGCAGGGTGATTGAAATCAATAGTGAAATCCAGACTGAAACCATTATAAGGTGTCATCTCTGCCCACTTATCACCCTCCTCAACGCGCACGGTTTCCTTAATACGCAGGAATTTTTTAGATGTGTTCAGCTCTTCAATACCCGCATCCAGCAGCAGGAAAACAAATGGGCTGGCACTACCATCCATAATGGGAATTTCTGGCGCATCAACTTCGATAATAATATTATCGATACCTAACCCCGCAAGCGCTGCATTCAGGTGCTCAACCGTTGAGATTCGCACGTCATGCTCATTTACCAGGCAAGTACAGAGCATAGTATCACGCACGGATTTTGCATCTGCCGGAAAATCAACCGGTGGATTCAAGTCAGTACGGCGATAGATGACCCCGGTGTTAGCCGGTGCTGGGCGCATTGTTAGTGTGACTTTTTTACCGGTATGTAAACCGACACCAGTCGCCTGAACAATACGTTTAAGTGTCCTTTGTTTGATCATCGTTTTATCTCGCAATATTATCCATCCTGCCAATCACTATACACTATGATTGGCGGGCAAGTTTAGCACAAAAAGCGGAGAATCCAATTTTTTAGCTATTAATCGGCCTGTTTACGCAAAAATGCAGGAATATCCAAATAATCGGGCTCCTTACTCGTTTGTACGCTTTGGTCATTCACCACTTTTGCTGCTGGTTTATTTTCTTCAGACAATGAAGACATACCGCCAGACATTTGCTGATGACGGTGTTCCATTACGCTTGACTGAGAAGATTTATTGGTAACCAACGTAATTTCAGGACGTTTATCCATACCAATACCCGTGGCAACCACAGTCACCCGCAACTCATCATTCATGTCTGGATCCAGAGAGGTACCGATCACGACAGTTGCATTATCAGATGCAAATGCACGGATCGTGTTACCCACTGTTTCGAACTCATCCAAACGCAGATCAAAGCCAGCAGTAATGTTAACCAAAACACCACGAGCGCCTGACAAGTCGATATCTTCCAGCAATGGGCTGGATATCGCCATCTCAGCAGCTTCTTCCGCACGATCTTCGCCCTGCGCAATACCGGAACCCATCATGGCGTAGCCCATTTCGGACATCACGGTACGCACATCAGCAAAGTCAACATTCATTAGACCTGGACGCGTGATCAGTTCAGCGATACCCTGAACCGCACCTTTCAAAACATCATTAGCTGCGCCGAAAGCGTCCAGTAGTGAAATGCCGCGGCCAAGCACTTTTAACAGTTTGTCGTTAGGGATAGTAATCAATGAATCTACATGCTTAGACAATTCAGTGATCCCTTGTTCGGCAAACGCCATGCGCTTCTTACCTTCGAAATTGAAAGGCTTAGTCACCACAGCAACTGTCAGAATCCCAAGCTCTTTTGCAATTTCAGCTACCACAGGTGCTGCGCCAGTACCAGTACCACCACCCATACCGGCAGCGATAAATACCATATCTGCACCATCAAGTGCGGTGCGCAATGCATCACGATCTTCTTGAGCAGCAGTACGACCAACTTCCGGGTTTGCCCCAGCCCCCAAACCTTTAGTAATACCATTACCAATCTGGATAGTCTGGCCGACAGCAGTTTTACGCAATGCCTGGGCATCCGTATTTACTGCAAAGAATTCAACACCTTCGATGCGTTCACGCACCATGTGCTCAACAGCGTTACCGCCGCCACCGCCGACGCCGATGACTTTAATCACCGCGTCATTGGTTAATTCTATTGGTTCAAACATATAGTTTCTCTCCGCTTTGTGCCTTTATATCGAGACTAAAAAAACTCAGCCTCTGTATAAAATTAAAACTCTTTTTTCAGCCAGCTACTGACTCTCTTAAACCAACGGCTCACTGAAACATGTTTTTCAATATCCGCATCACCATTAAGATGAGAGGCTTTTCCGTAATGCAGCAACCCTACCGCTGTTGAATAATAGGGTTGCTGCGCATAGTCCGTCAGACCAGTAATATTAAGAGGTTGGCCGATACGCACCTGAGCATGGAACACACGCTGAGCACATTCAGCCAAACCATCAATCTGAGCACCACCGCCAGTCAAGACAATACCCGCCGCCAGATGGTGTTTAACCCCCTGCTGGCGTAACTGTTCCTGCAATCGCAAGATTTCATCATTCACTAAATTCAGTAATTCGATGTAACGCGGCTCAATGACTTCAGCCAACGTCTGACGCTGTAAGCTACGTGGTGGGCGTCCACCGACACTAGGTACCTCCACACTTTCATCTTTGCTGACCAACGAACCTAGTGCACAACCGTGGCGTACTTTTATCGTTTCTGCATCGCTTGGTGGCGTACCAAAGGCATAAGCAATATCACTGGTGACAACGTTACCGGCATAAGGAATAACTTTGGTATGACGCAACGCTCCGCCGGTATACACCGCAATATCCATCGTCCCGCCGCCAATATCTACCACGCAAACGCCCAATTCACGCTCGTCTTCGGTCAAAACAGCATAGCTGGCAGCCAACCCGGAAAAAATAAGCTGGTCGACTTTCAAACCACAGCGTTCAACCGCTTTTGCAATATTTTTCGCCATATCATTATGACAGGTAATCAAGTGAACTTTCGCCTGCATACGCACACCGGAAAGCCCCACCGGATTTTTAATACCTTCCTGATAATCGATAGCATATTCTTGCGGAATAACATGCAGTATTCGGTATTCATCACGTACACGAACTGATTTGGCAGTATGAACAACATTGTCTACATCTTCCTGAGTAACTTCCTCTTCGGAAATAGGAACCATCCCGATTTCATTCTGACAACTGATATGTTTTCCAGATAACGCCAGATAAACAGAGGAAATTTGACAATCTGCCATCAATTCAGCCTGATCGATAGCCCGCTGTACACATTTAACAACCGACTCCAGGTCGTTTACACCGCCTTTATCCATACCGCGGGATGGACAGCTTCCCACCCCGATAATATTAACCATACCATCGGGCAGAATTTCACCAACAAGGGCAGATACCTTTGCTGTGCCAATCTCTAGGCCAACTACTAATTTTCTGTCCGTCGATTTGATCATCGTTGTTCTGCCTGCCTCATATAATTATTGCCAGTAATTGTTTATTGCCTTTTGACCGGAGCATTAGGATCACCAATGGGTAAAGGCGCCCAACCTACCGCGGCACCACTGTCATAACGCAAATCCACGTAATCTACCCTTTTCTCTGTGTTCTGCTGTAACAGCGGATAAAGCTCGATAAAACGTTTAATACGGCCTGTTGTATCCATTCTTCCCAGCTTTAGCTGGATACCATTATCCAGAGTCAGTTGCCAGGAACGACGCGCAGTCATTGCCGCCGATTTTAATTTCAGTTTATTGGCAGCGAGAAGTTTAGTCATGGCCCGGTAACCATCAAGGACTTCTTTTTCACTGCCTTGTGGGCCATAAAGCATCGGAAAATACCCTTTAGCTCCCCATTCAGCCGGAATGCTGAATACCTGACCTTCGGCATCCAGCATCTGTGTGTCATTCCAGCGCACATAAGGAACATATTCTACCAGATGAATTCTCAGTTCATCAGGCCACTGTTTACGGACAGTGACTTGCCTTACCCACGGCATCCGTTCAATTTGTTGCTGAATGATATTCACATCCTGCGTCATGAAAGTTCCCGGTTGCCCTAATGACAAAATTGCCCGCCGGATATCATCGTTGGTCGTGTAGTGACGCTCACCCGTTACCACCAGTTTTGAAATAGGCAATCTGTTAGCATCTTTCATCCAGTTAAGGACGGCCAAACCTCCCCAAATAATGGTCCCAAGTACCATCAGGAAGAAGATAAGCCCTGCCAGGTAAGAGCCGTTACTAGGACGGGAACTGCTACTTTCATTATCCCGTCCCCTCACTTTCAGGGCCGCTTGAGACATATCAATCAGCCAACTCCAAAATCTTTACCACCAACTGTGAAAAACTTAATCCAGCCTGACGCGCAGCCATCGGCACCAAGCTGTGGCTGGTCATCCCCGGAGAGGTATTCACTTCCAACAGATAGAAATCACCATCAGTATCCATCATGACATCAACTCGCCCCCAACCACTGCATCCAACTGACTGATAAGCTTTAAGCGCCAGTTCTGCCAATTGCTGCTCTTTTTCATCACTTAAGCCACTTGGACAAAAATATTGTGTTTCTTCAGACCAATATTTTGCATCATAGTCATAAAAAACAGCAGCGGGTTGAATACGAATAGAAGGTAAAGCCGTATCACCAAGGATGGCTACTGTGTATTCCGGGCCGTGCAACCATTTTTCGACCAGCAAGTCAACGTCATAACGAAACGCAGCCTCTAATGCACCACGCAACTCCGAAATCTCATTAACCTTAGTCATACCAACACTGGAACCTTCCAGACTTGGCTTAACAATTAATGGCAAACCTAAATCTGCTACATATTCTTGGAGTTGAGAATCAGTCAATCGTTCAACTTGCTGAGAATTAATTGAAACATACGGCGAAACAGCCAACCCAATTCCCTGCCATACCTGTTTTGTACGCAATTTATCCATTGACAGTGCAGAGGCCATCACGCCACTACCGGTATAGGGTAACTGCAAAAATTCCAATACCCCTTGCAAAGTACCGTCTTCCCCACCACGCCCATGAAGCGCGATAAAAACTTTCTCAAATCCGGCCTCTTTAAGTTGAGTCACAGGAAAATCTTTTGTATCAACTGGATGTGCATCAATACCCGCTTCTCTCAATCCAGCCAACACGGCTTGTCCCGATAACAGCGAAACTTCACGCTCAGCGGAAGTTCCTCCCAACAGTACCGCGACTTTCTCAGCCATTGTGTTTTTCCTCATTCAAAGATGGCTGTAATTTTGTTTCAGCCAGATTACGCGCTATTTTGCCTATATTGCCGGCCCCTTGAACCAGAATTAAATCATGACCATCCAGCACCTGTGCCAACACAGCGGTCACTTTTGCCGGATCAGAGACCAAAATCGGATCTAACTTACCGCGGCTACGGATAGTACGGCACAACGAACGACTATCTGCTCCCGGAATAACCACTTCACCCGCAGAGTAAACATCCAACATCAGCAATACATCTACCTGATTCAATACATTGGCAAAGTCATCGTACAAATCACGGGTTCGGGTATAACGATGAGGTTGAAATATCATCACAATCCGTTTATCCGGCCAACCAGCACGAGCGGCTTTAATGGTTGCATCCACTTCCGTTGGATGATGACCATAATCATCAACCAACATTGCGCTACCACCTTTGCCGTTAACATGTTCCAGAGAAAAATTCCCCAAAAAATCAAAACGGCGCCCGGTTCCCTGAAAACCTGCCAACGCCGCCAAAATATCACTGCCAGAAATCCCTTCCTCAGTCGCAACAGCCACTGCCGCCGCCGCATTCAGCGCATTATGGCGACCCGGTGCATTCAATACGACTTTCAGATCCGCCATATCTTGACGACTAACAGTAAAATATCCCTGAGCACCTTTTTGCTGATAATGGGTAATACGTACGTCCGCTTCCTCGCTAAAACCATACGTCGTGATATAGCGACCAACACGAGGAATTAACTCTTTGACAACCGGATCATCAATGCACATGACTGCACGCCCGTAAAAAGGTAAGTTGTGCAAGAAGTTGATAAACGTCTGTTTCAAGTTTTCGAAGTCACCATGATAGGTATCCATATGATCTGCTTCGATATTCGTAATGACCGCCACCATCGGCTGCAAATGCAAGAAAGAAGCATCACTTTCGTCAGCTTCCGCAATTAAATAACGGCTACTGCCAAGACGAGCATGCGTTCCTGCTGCTTTAACTAAACCACCATTAACAAAAGTGGGATCTAAACCAGCCTGTGCATAGATGCTAGAAATCATCGCTGTTGTTGTCGTTTTACCGTGAGTCCCGGCAATAGCAATACCATGACGGTAGCGCATCAGTTCTGCCAACATCTCTGCTCTGCGAATAACCGGAATTCGGGCCTCACGAGCAGCAACAATTTCCGGGTTATCCGCCAAGATTGCGCTTGAAGCCACAACAACACTGGCATCCAGTATATTTTCAGGACGATGATTAAAATAAATCTGAGCGCCCAATTTAGTCAGTTGCCGAGTTACCGGGTTTGGTGCCAAATCAGATCCACTAATCTGATAACCTTCATTAGCCAACACTTCGGCGATCCCCCCCATGCCAGCACCACCAATGCCAACAAAGTGGATGTGCCTGACTTTTCTCATCTCAGGCACGAAAGCTCTTAATTTCGCCAGTTGTTGTGTATTCACGTTTTCTTCTTCGCTATATATGTTTGCTTCACCGCCCCTTTTAAGGCGGTCTAAATCATTTTTTTGCTGCATCGATCAATGCCGCCGATACTCGCTCAGTTGCATCAACAATTGCTGCTGAACGGGCTTTTTCCGCCATTTCCAGCAATTGTGGCCGTTGCCACTGAGTTAATAATTCGATTACTGCATCAACTGTAAATTGGGGTTGCTCCAGTATTTTCGCTGCGCCAACTTTTTCTAGAGGTAACGCATTCCAGTATTGCTGACGATCTTTATGCTGAAATGGCACAAAAATCCCGGGTAATCCCGCCGCTGACACTTCACTAACCGTCAACGCGCCAGAACGACAAATCACCACATCAGCCCAGGCATAAGCTTGTGCCATATCGTCAATAAATTCAGTAATCTTATGTTCGCATTTAACTGAATTGTCATAGGCATTCTGAACACTTTCTTTAGCCCCTTTGCCTGTCTGATGCCAAAGAGTAATTTTATCACCCATACGGGCAGCAATTTCAGGCATTGCCTGGTTAAGAATTCTCGCCCCCTGACTGCCACCAACAACCAGAACCCGAATCGGACCTTCACGCCCTGTCAAACGTTGTTCAGGTATAGGCAGTGCCAACACATCTTCGCGAACAGGATTACCAACAACGGGCGCTTTTGGAAATGCGCCGGGAAATGCTTGTAAAACAGTCGTAGCGATTTTAGCCAGCCACCGGTTTGTCAGCCCGGCAATACCATTCTGTTCATGCAATACAACCGGAACACCGCACATCCACGCAGCAATGCCACCGGGACCAGAAACATATCCTCCCATGCCAAGCACGACATCTGGCTGATAGCGACGCATAATCGCCTTTGCCTGACGGATTGCTTTGAAAATTCGGACCGGGGCAGCCAACAATGCTTTGATCCCTTTACCTCGCAGACCAGAAATCTGAATAAATTCAATATCAATGCCATGTTTTGGCACTAAATCGGCTTCCATACGATCCGCTGTTCCCAACCAGAGAACGTCCCAGCCCTGATCTTTTAAATGATGAGCGACAGCCAGCCCTGGGAAAACATGTCCTCCAGTTCCACCTGCCATCACCATCAAACGCCGGGTTTTGCCACTCATCGGGGGCTCCTTACAAACGCTTGAGCTTTTGCCAAGCGTGTTTCAAAATCAATTCTTAATAGCAATACGATAGCTGTCGACATAATCAGCAAACTTGAACCACCGTAACTAATCAAAGGTAAAGTCAAACCTTTAGTCGGTAACATACCTGCGGCGGCCCCAACGTTAACCAGAGCTTGGAAACTAAACCAAATACCCACCGAACAAGCCAGAAAACCCGAAAAACGCTGATCCATCTGTAATGCGCGACGACCTATCGTCATTGCGCGAAAAGCGACGAAGAATATCATTAACAACACCAAAACCACACCTACGTAACCTAATTCTTCTGCTAAAACAGAGAAAATAAAGTCAGTATGTGCTTCCGGCAGGTATTCCAGTTTCTGGACTGAATTTCCTAGTCCTTGCCCTAAAAATTCCCCACGACCAAAAGCCATCAAAGATTGCGTTAATTGGTAACCTTTGCCGTATGGATCTTCCCAAGGATCCAGAAAGGAAGTTACACGGCGTATACGGTAAGGTTCAGCAATGATTAACAAAACCACCGCGAATACCCCTGAACCAATAATTGCTAGAAACTGCCATAACTTTGCCCCGGCCAGAAATAGCATTGCCAACGTTGTTACAAACAGTACAACCACTGTCCCCAAGTCGGGTTGAGCCAGAAGTAACACCGCTAACACGACCATCACACCCATTGGCTTACAGAATCCCCAAAAGTTATTCCGCACTTCTTCTACTTTGCGCACCAAATAACTGGCGAGGTAGCAAAATAGAGAAAGTTTCGATAACTCAGCAGGTTGAATTCTCAAAGGCCCAATGGCAATCCAACGCGATGCCCCATTGACTGAATTTCCCACCACCAGGACAACCAGCAACAAAATAACGGAAACAAGCAGCATCAGATTGCTATAGCGTTGCCAGAAATCCATCGAGATACGCAATGTGATCAATGACAACCCGAAAGCCAGCAAGAGATAAATTGCATCACGCTTAGCAAACAGAAACGGGTCTTCTGCAAGACGCTGCCCAACCGGCATCGATGCTGATGTCACCATAACAAAGCCGATAATTCCCAATCCGAGTGTCAGCCAAACCAGTGTGCGATCATACAACACCATATTGGTGGCATCAGTTTCACGGCCACCAATAACCCAGTCTTTTAATCTACTGAATCCCGGAATAGACATCAGCCCAACTCCTCTGCCAAACGGGTAAACTCATGACCACGCTGTTCAAAATTACGAAACTGATCAAGGCTTGCACAAGCAGGAGATAACAACACCATGTCGCCAGCCACCAGACGCGGAGCAATATCACGTATCGCCTGTTCCATAGTTTCGGTCAATGTCGCTATTTCCGGGCGTAGTTGCGCCAACTGTTTTCCATCTCGACCAAAGCAGTAAAGCTGAACTTTATTCCCACAAAGGAAAGGTTTAAGCGGAGAAAAGTCTGCCGACTTGCCATCACCACCTAACAGCAAATAAAGCGTTCCCTCCAGATTCAGACCATCGAGCGCCGCCATCGTACTGCCAACATTGGTCGCCTTAGAATCGTTAATCCAACGCACTCCTTTGTTCAGACGAACAAGCTGGAAACGATGGTCAAGCCCCGGATAAACCGTCAATGTTGCCAAACTGGCTTCACGAGGAATACCAACCGCATCAGCTAAAGCCAATGCAACCAACCCATTGACGTAGTTATGTCGTCCAGTCAGCTTAATTTCATTTGTCGCCAGCAGTGATTGGTTGTGAACTTTCAAAAAAGCATTTTCACTATCAAGCTGGTAGTCACCACAATCGACACCAAAGCTGACACAACGGCTATCCATACCCATTTCAGGCAGTGTCAGGGGATCTTGAGCATTCACAATGCATCTTTTCGCCTGATGATAAATCCTCAGTTTAGCCGCCCGGTACTGAGATACCCCCTGAGGATAACGATCCATATGGTCCTCAGTTACATTAAGCACAGCGGCGGCTGTTGCGTTCAGGCTATATGTAGTTTCCAACTGGAAACTGGAGAGCTCTAAGACATAAAGCTGACAAGATTTCTTCAACAATTCTAATGCAGGTAGGCCAATATTACCGCCAACACCCACCTGCCAATTAGCCGCTTTCGCCATTTCACCGACAAGACTGGTAACAGTACTTTTACCATTAGAACCGGTAATGGCGACTATCGGGGCTGTTGCTTCACGGCAAAACAACTCGATATCACCAACAATTTCAATACCTGCATTAGCCGCAGCCTGCAATTCCGCCGTTGCCAAGGCAATGCCCGGGCTTACGACAATCAAATCAGCATCCATCAACCAGTCAGCATTCAGGCTCCCACTGTGACACTCAACACCATCGGGCAGTTTATCCTTGCCGGGTGGTGCCGTACGAGTATCCATCACACGAGGGATCACGCCTCGTGCCATAAAAAAGTCAACACAGGAGAGACCCGTCAGCCCCAACCCGATAATGACGACTTTTTTACCCAAATAATCCGCCATGATTAACGTACCTTCAATGTTGCCAAGCCAATCAGCACTAGCATCAGAGAAATAATCCAAAAACGCACAATGACACGCGGTTCTGGCCAGCCTTTCAATTCATAATGATGGTGAATAGGTGCCATACGGAAAATACGCTGCCCGCGCAGTTTAAAAGAACCCACCTGTAAAATAACTGACAGGGTTTCCACCACAAATACACCGCCCATAATCACCAGTAGAAACTCTTGGCGTAGCAACACAGCAATCGTCCCCAGTGCACCGCCTAATGCCAAAGAGCCCACATCCCCCATGAAAACCTGAGCCGGGTAAGTGTTGAACCACAAGAAACCTAATCCAGCACCCACAATCGCAGTACAGACGATAACCAGTTCACCAGCATGGCTCAGATAAGGGATATGCAGATAGTTAGCAAAATTGACATTACCTGTCGCCCATGCCACCAAAGCAAAACCCGCTGCAACAAAAACGGTTGGCATAATTGCCAAACCATCCAATCCGTCGGTCAAATTCACTGCATTACTGGTTCCGACAATCACAAAGTAGGTCAACAGAATATAAAGCACACCCAGTTGCGGCATCACATCTTTAAAGAATGGCACGACCAATTGTGTTGCCGGAGTATCTTTGCCGAAACTGTACATTGCAAACGCCACCCCCAATGCCAGGACGGACTGCCAAAAATACTTCCAACGGGCAATCAACCCCTTAGTATCTTTGCGCACAACTTTGCGGTAATCATCCACAAAACCAACAATGCCGTAACCAATCAGCACAATCAGCACGCACCAAACATAGGGGTTATTCAAGCGCACCCACAACAGTGTAGAAATCGTAATTGAAAGTAAGATCAGCAAACCACCCATCGTCGGCGTACCACGTTTGCTAAAGTGAGATTCCGGCCCATCATTGCGAACAACCTGCCCGATTTGTAATTTTTGCAGAAAGGCGATCATACGCGGCCCCATCCACAATGCGATAGCCAAAGCAGTCAGCAGGCTGACGATAGCCCTAAACGTCAAGTAAGAAAAGACGTTAAAGCCGGAGTGATATTTGACCAAATATTCGGCCAGCCAAACTAACATGTGAAGCTCTCCTGTAATGCGTGGACAACATCTTCCATTGTGGTATTACGCGAACCTTTAACTAACACTGAAAAGACTTTGTGTTGTTGTAATAGTGGAACCAATGTTGCGATCAATGCAGCTTTATCCGCAAAATGCTGACCACAACCGCTCGCTTCACTAACATGAATACTTAATTTGCCCACACTGAACACACTATCGATACCGCAAGAAGCTACGGTTTCACCAATCTGACGATGGTAATCTGCTGACTGTTCACCCAATGCCCCTATATCGCCTACAACCAGCACTCGGTAACCCGGCATCTGTGATAACACCTGAACTGCAACAGTCATTGAGCCGACATTGGCGTTATAAGTATCATCAAGCAGCAATTTTCCTTCTGCCAGATTGATTGGAAACAACCGCCCTGGTACCGCTTTCAGCTCAGATAAGCCCAGACGAATATCTTGCAGGGTTGCGCCAACAGAAATTGCTAACGCACTGGCTGCTAACGCATTGGCGACATTGTGTTTTCCAGGCAACGGCAAATTGATTTCTGTGCTACCAATAGGCGTATGCAGACAAAAATCCGTCGTCAGTTGTTTAACCTGAACATCTGTAGCGTAAAAATCAGCACCTGATGCTTGTTGCATGGAAAAACGCTGTACTGTTTTGTCGCCAATAACCTGCTGCCAGTGAGCCCAATCATTGCTTTCCATATTGATAATGGCCGTACCTTTCTCTGAAAGACCAGTAAAAATCTCGCCCTTAGCTTTTGCAATACTCGCAAGAGAACCAAAATCCGCTAAATGCGCAGCAAACAGATTATTGACTAACGCCGTTTCCGGCCGAGCCATTTCTACGGTATAGGCAATTTCACCAACATGGCTTGCACCTAATTCAACCACAGCAAACTCATGTTGTTCTGTTAGTCTGAACAATGTCAGCGGCACACCGATATCATTATTCAGGTTACCTGCGGTATAGAGCGTGTTGCCACATTGGCGCAAAATCGCTGCGGTCATCTCTTTTACCGATGTTTTGCCGGACGAACCCGTCAACGCAACAACACGGGCATTACTCTGCTGGCGAACCCAACTCGCTAATTTACCCATTGCTAAACGAGTATCTTTAACCACGACCTGTGGAAAGTTAATATCTAATACCCGGCTGACGAGCAAAGCACCAGCACCAGCTTTGACTGCATCAGCAAAAAAATCATGCGCATCAAAGCGCTCACCTTTCAAGGCAATAAACAGACTGCCATTGCCAACCCGACGGCTGTCAGTAGTCACATCACTGATACAAATATTGGCAGCCTGTTGTTCAGTCACCTGATTCAGTACGCCATCTGTTACTTGTGAAAGTTGTTGCAAAGTGAGGGAAATCATGCAATTACCCCCAATAACCGAGCAACAGTTAACCGGTCTGAGTAATCCAGGCGACGATGGCCGACCAATTGATAATCTTCATGGCCTTTACCCGCTATCAATACAACATCATCTGCTTTTGCCTGCATAATAGCGTTGGTTACCGCTTCAACACGGCCATGAATCGCTATCGCTCTCCCCGGATCAAGAAAACCCGTCAGAATATCAGCAATAATCGCCTGCGGTTCTTCATTGCGAGGATTATCATCAGTAACAATCACATAATCGGCCAACTGCTCTGCAACCCCCCCCATCAGTGGACGTTTACCTTTATCACGATCACCACCACAACCAAAAACACACCAAAGCTTACCTTGACAATGCAAACGTGCAGCCATCAAAGCTTTTTCCAACGCATCAGGTGTGTGAGCATAATCAACAACGACAACTGGTTTGCCCGGTGTAGTGAATACTTCCATTCGTCCACAGACAGGTTCCAGGCAGGAAGCTGTTTCAAGCAGTTTTTCCAATGGATAATCCAGAGCTAATAGGGTGGAAAGTGCCAACAACAGGTTGCTAACATTAAATGCCCCCATTAGGGAACTATCAATTGTACCGCCCCCCCAACTAGACTCGAAGGTGATAGATACCCCTTTATCGTGATACTTTATTTCACGCGCTGCCAACCAACGGCCCTGCCAATTTTCCGGCAGACGGTTTTCCATCGTTACAGCAACCGCTTGTGGTAAACGGGATAACCATTTCAATCCAATCTCATCATCAGCATTAATAATTTGTTGCTTCACATTATGAGTGGAAAATAGCAGCCATTTAGCGGCTTCGTAGTGTTCCATATCACCGTGATAATCAAGATGGTCACGGCTCAAATTGGTAAACACTGCCGCCTCAAACGGCAACGCAGCCACACGCCCCTGAACCAGTCCATGAGAAGAGACTTCCATTGCCGCAAAAGTCGCCTCTTGCCGAACAAGTTGTTGCAAATCCAGTTGGATATCAACAGCAGAGCCTGTGGTATTTTCACTTGGCGCCACACGCCCCAGTAAACCATTGCCAACCGTTCCCATCACGGCACTGGTTTCCCCTAACCCGTGGCTCCACTGCGCAAGTAATTGAGTAGTGGTTGTTTTACCATTGGTTCCGGTTACACCAATCAAGTGCAATTTATCACCGGGGTGACAATAAAACTCACCAGCTAACTGTGACAACTTATTATTCAAATCGTTCACATAAACAACCGGAACACCATGCATAATTTGTACGGTTCCGTTATCAACCTCGCCTTGGGCTTCTGCAATAACCGCCGCAACCCCTTGTGCGATGGCTTGAGGAATGTAGTGTCGACCATCTGTCTGGTGCCCTTTAATAGCAACAAACAGATCTCCGGCAGACGATTTACGGCTGTCCAATGTCATTTCGCGTAACTCACGCACTGGGGCGTCAATACCCAACGGCGCGAGTAAATCGCGTAGATTACGATCTGCCACCTGTATCCTCTTTCTTATTAATCACAAATTCGTTTTTATCACCTGCCGCCAAAGCATCTGGCTCCACATTCATGATGCGTAGAACGCCCCCCATAATGGCACCAAATACCGGCGCAGAAACCACACCGCCGTAATACTTACCTGTCAGTGGATCATTAATGATCACAACCAGTGCAAATCTTGGATTACTTGCAGGGGCAACACCTGCGGCGTAAGAGATATATCGACTAGCATATTTGCCATCCGGCCCAACTTTCTTAGCTGTACCCGTCTTAATTGCAATCCGATAACCTTTTATCGCAGCTCGCACTCCGCCGCCGCCGGGCAGAGCCACACTTTCCATCATATGAACGACTGTTCGCATAATAGGCTCAGGAAATACTCTTGTGCCTGGCACAGGTGGATCAACTTTGGTAATTGACAGAGGACGATAAATACCCAAGCTACCAATCGTTGCATAGACCCGCGCTAACTGTAATGGTGTTACCATCAGCCCATAACCGTAAGAAAAGGTCGCTCTATCAAGATCTGACCACCGTTGTTTTCCTGTTGGATATAAGCCACTGCTTTCTCCAACCAACCCCAGATTGGTCGCCTTTCCTAACCCAAAACGTGAATAAACATCCACCAATTCTGTCGCGGGCATCGCCAACGCTAGCTTAGAAACACCGACGTTACTCGATTTTTGTAAAATACCAGTGATAGATAATTCTGGATAACGGGATACGTCTCTGATTTCCTTACCGCTTATCCTATAAGGTACTGTATTAATAACGGTATTTTCTTTGATGATACCATCATTCAGCGCAGCCATTACCACCATCGGCTTAACAGTGGAACCTGGCTCGAAAATATCGGTGATAGCCCGGTTACGCATGACTTCTTTTGGCGTATTGATGCGATTATTTGGGTTATAAGATGGGCTGTTTGCCATTGCCAGCACTTCTCCGGTATTAACATCCACCAACACCGCTGTACCGGATTCTGCTTTGTTAAAGGCCACCGCATTGGTTAATTCGCGGTAAACCAGCGCCTGTAAACGTTCATCAATACTCAATACCAGATTGTGGGCCGCCAGACTATCAACAGATGAGATATCTTCGATGACACGACCAAAGCGATCTTTACGTACAGTCCGCTCACCCGGTTGACCTGTCAACCAACGATCAAAACTTTTCTCTACGCCTTCAATACCCTGACCATCAACGTTGGTCACGCCAATAATATGTGCCGTTACCTGACCTGACGGGTAATAACGCCGGGATTCCTGACGTAAATAAATCCCCGGCAATTTCAGTTTATGAATGTAATCGCCAACCGATGGGTTAACCTGACGCGCTAAATAAACAAAACGGCCTTTTGGATTAGCGCTAACTTTGTCGTTAAGTTGTTCAAGAGGTAAATTAATGGCATCAGATAAAGCTTTCCAGCGGGTATCATCCGTAATACCCCCTTTTTCAAATACCTCTTTCGGATCTGCCCAAACAGCATTGACTGGAACGCTGACAGCCAGAGGTCGCCCCATTCGGTCACTGATCATACCGCGAGCGGTAGGGATTGATTGCACGCGCAGGGAACGTAAATCACCTTCTTTAACCAGTTGATCCGGATTGATGACCTGCAAATAAGTCACTCTCAGCAATAAGGCAATTAAAGCTACGGCAATCCCCCCGCATAACAAAGCAAAACGCCAGCTAACAAAACTGGCTTTATCTTCTTGCCTTTTTAACTTCACGGAGCGTACTGCTTTCATCTCTTACCTTTTTAATAATTAAATTAACTCACTGTGAAACAACAATGTTTTCCTGAGCAGGATTAACATGCTGCATATGCATTTTTTCAACAGCTATCCGCTCAACCCGGCTGTGATCACCCAAGGCATTTTCTTCGAGGATCAAATTGCGCCACTCGATATCTAATGCATCACGTTCCACCACCAGATGCTCTCTTTCAGCCGTCAACAAGCGGGTTTCATGTGCAGTGGTTACAACAACTATGGCCGAAACCAGTACAACGACTAGAAGAATTAACGGTATCTTGGCATTCTTGAGCAAATCGCTGCCGATAATACCGGTTAATCCGTGACGTTCACCTGCCATTATTCACTAACTTTTTCAGCAAAACGCAAAACAGAACTACGAGCCCGTGGATTATCAGCCACTTCTTCCTCTGAAGGTTTCATCTTGCCAATCGATTTCAAGCTACGCCCACCGCGTGCTTTCAGTTGCTCTTCGGTGAGGGGCAATCCTGCCGGTACTTGTGGCCCTCGACTATTCTGACGAATAAATCGTTTAACAATACGATCTTCCAGCGAATGGAAACTAATCACTGAAAGTCTCCCTTGCGGTGCAAGCACTTGTAATGCTCCCTCCAGCGCCTGCTCAATCTCTTCCAGCTCACTGTTGATATAGATCCTAATAGCCTGGAAGCTCCTGGTTGCTGGATGCTTATGTTTTTCTTTTATCGGGCTGGCCTGAGCAATCAAATCGGCTAACGCTTTTGTTCGAGTAATTGGCTCTTCCTGATTGCATGCCACAATTGCTCTGGCAATGCGTTTGGCGAAACGCTCTTCACCAAATGTTTTCAATACCCAGGCAATATCATCTGCTGTTGCGTTCATCAGCCATTCTGCTGCTGACTGCCCGCGAGTCGGGTCCATCCGCATATCTAGCGGCCCATCACGCATAAAAGAAAAACCGCGTTCCGGATCATCCAACTGAGGCGAAGAAACACCTAAATCCAGTAATACACCATCAATTTTGCCGATTAGCCCGGCTTTTTCTGTATAGTGAGCCAATTTAGAAAATGGCCCATGTACAATTGAAAAACGTGGATCTGTAATCGCTTTCGCCACTTCAATCGCCTGAGGATCTCGATCAATGGCAATTAAGCGACCCTCAGTCCCCAATTGCGACAAAATCAGACGTGAATGCCCTCCACGGCCAAATGTGCCATCAATATAGATGCCATTTTCACGAATATTCAGCCCGTTGACTGCTTCATCCAACAATACGCTGGTATGTTTAAAATGACTATTTGCCATATTTATAGTGATAATTCCTGTAGCCGTACTGATAAAGGTTCCTGTGTGGATTGCTCAGCCGCAATATCATCTTTAACCTGTTGATACCAAGCCTGTTCATCCCACAATTCAAATTTGTTGAACTGACCAACCAGCATGACCTCTTTGACTAGCCCTGCATGCTGACGCAATGTATTAGCTAACAAAAGACGTCCTGCACTATCCATCTGGCATTCACTGGCATGACCTAAAAGCAAACGTTGCACCCGACGCTCTGCCGGATTCATGCTGGATAAGCGAGAAAGTTTTTCTTCAATAATTTCCCATTCAGATAATGTATAAAGCAACAAGCACGGTTGATGAAGGTCAATGGTACAAACCATTTGCCCTTGTGATTCCTCATTTAGCATAGCCCGGTATCGGGTAGGTACGGTGAGCCGCCCCTTGCTATCGAGATTTATCTGCGTTGCTCCACGAAACATCCTCAGGCCGCCCCTGGTGATCAAAAATTACCACTTTATCCCACTAATCCCCACAATAAGGAGTTTACGGATGGGACGAAAACCTTGTCAAGCCAGAGCCGATGCGCTTTAGCTATATTTGATGGCAGGATTTTGGCTATTGGGAGGCATAATTATTAAATTTAGCAATATCAATAATAATTAACACCATGATAATTCTCAATAATTTTACAAGCACAGGGCGAATGAATGTTTACGGCAAAATAATGAAAAAATAGTTGTGTGATTAATTTATTTACATAATTTACATTTCATTACTATTTAACCATTATGCAGAAATATTTATCATTTCATTTGATGCATTCAACATTAAAACTAACTAGCAACAAAAACACTTCAAGATAAATATTATTAAAATCAATTTAATATATAAAAAACAGTAAAAGACAGGGGTAAATAGACAAATCTCAAACTGAAATAAGCGCTGTTCCATGCTCTTCTTGCTACTGAATAATTTATGTATGAACAAAATTGCTATTTGATCGTGTAAAACACCCAACGTAAGAACTAGTTAAAAGTTGCCCTCACACACTTCTTTTAGGACAATCTGACAACCAAAACCCCCCATCAGAAAATTAATGAGGGGTTTTTATCATATTTTCCGACTCAGGCTTCCTCGCCGACATAAGTCACGATGTATCCGTGTGATACCTGGCCCTGGCTTCTGCTTTTCATCTAGACTTGCTAACACCAGTTCCAATACCCGTTCAGCAATTTCACGATGACGCTGCGCTACAGAAAGCACTGGACATTCAAGGAAATCCAATAATTCATGATCACCAAAAGTCGCAATAACCAATTGATTTGGTAAACGGCCGCTGTGTTTAAGGGTAACATCCATGACCCCCTGTAACAGGGCAAAAGAGGTGGTGAACAACGCTTGTGGCATTGGATGAGTTTCTAACCATTTGGTGAATACTTCAGCAGCCGCATCACGCTCATAGCTGTTTGAGTAAAGATACATCACTTTACGAGGGTCATCTTTCCATGCTTCACGGAACCCCTGCTCACGCAGAAAACTGACTGATAACTCCGGTAATGCACCGAGATAAAGCACAGATTCAGCCGGGAATTGACGAAATTCTTGTGCCAACATCTTTGCATCTTCAAAATCATCACCCACTACGCTGATAAAGTGTTCATTTTCAAGTGCCCGATCGAGAGCAATAATAGGCAAAGAACGACTAGCCCAGCGTTGATAAAAAGGATGCTCCGGCGGTAATGCGGTAGAAACAATAATTGCATCCACCTGACGTTGCAGCAGGTGTTCAACACAGCGCATTTCATTCTCAGGTTGGTCTTCCGAACAGGCTATCAATAACTGATAGCCACGCTGACGAGCCTGACGTTCCAAATAATTAGCAATACGGGTATAGCTGGTATTTTCTAAATCTGGAATAACCAAACCAATAGAACGGGTACGCCCTGCACGGAGACCGGCTGCCACAGCATTAGGATGGTAATTATGCTCTCTGACTACTGCCATCACTTTTTCTACCGTTTTATCACTGACACGGTATTGCTTGGCTTTACCATTAATTACATAACTGGCCGTTGTGCGTGAAACACCTGCAAGGCGGGCGATTTCATCCAGTTTCACATTAACTCCTTCATAGACCCAAAAAAGGCCCTACTTTATCGCAGAGCCTGATAAATGTATGCACATAGCCCCGCAGTTTGCGATTTTTCATCGCATAATTTTATCCCCGCGAGAGACACCGACAATACCCGAACGAGCAACTTCAACAATTTCAGCAACATCCCGAACAGCATCGAGAAAGGCATCCAATTTATCGCTGGTTCCCACCAACTGTACGGTATATAAGGTCGCAGTCACATCAACGATCTGCCCACGGAAGATGTCAGTACTACGCTTGATCTCTTCACGTCCATATCCACTGGCCTGCAATTTGACTAGCATAATCTCACGTTCCACATGAGAACCCGGTGCCAACTCGCTGACTCGCAACACATCCACCAACTTGTGCAACTGTTTTTCAATCTGTTCAAGTACCCTTGCATCGCCCTTAGTCTGAATTGTCATCCGCGATAATGTCGGATCATCCGTTGGGGCAACAGTTAAACTTTCAATGTTGTAGCCACGTTGGGAAAACAGACCAACAACCCGGGACAAAGCCCCTGATTCGTTTTCAAGTAATACAGATAAAATCCGGCGCATAATCAGGTTCTCTCCGTTTTGCTTAACCACATCTCATCCATTGCTCCTCCACGGATCTGCATAGGATATACATGTTCAGTTTCATCCACAGTGATATCAACAAATACCAGCCGCTGATTTTCAGTCACCTCTTTCAAGGCTTCGGCCAATTTACTTTCCAATTCATCATAACGTTGAATAGAAATGCCAACATGACCGTAAGCTTCAGCCAATTTGACAAAATCAGGCAAGGATTCCATATAAGATTGAGAGTGACGACCAGCATAAATCATATCTTGCCATTGTCTTATCATCCCCAAGAAACGATTATTCAAGTTCAGAACCAGTACCGGCAACCCATATTGCAATGCGGTGGACAGCTCCTGAATATTCATCTGAATACTACCATCCCCCGTAACACAGACTACCGTCGCTTCCGGTTTCACCAGTTTAACGCCCAAAGCCGCCGGTAAACCAAATCCCATCGTCCCCAAACCACCGGAACTGATCCAACGCCTTGGTTTATCAAATGGGTAATGCAATGCAACAAACATCTGATGCTGCCCAACATCTGAAGTGACATAAGCTTCTCCCTTCGTCAGACGATAGAGAACCTCGATAGCCGCTTGTGGTTTAATCTTTTCACCACTGCGATCAAAACTAAGACATTTACGGCTCCGCCATTGCTGAATAGATAACCACCAATCTTTTAGCGCATCTGGATCTTGTGTGTCTTCTACTGTCTCCAGCAACGACAACATTTGTCCAAGCACCTGTTTAGCATCACCAACAATAGGTATATCTGCGGAAACCGTTTTCGAAATTGATGTTGGATCAATATCAATATGTAATACCGTTGCTTCCGGGCAATATTTCTCCAGATTATTGGTTGTACGATCATCAAAACGTACACCGACAGCAAAAATGACATCTGAATTATGGATGGCTTTGTTGGCTTCGAATGTACCATGCATACCGAGCATGCCCAGGCTTTGCGGATGAGTTGCAGGGAAACTGCCTAATCCCATCAGGGAGCTCACAACAGGGATATTGAATTTTTCTGCCAATACCAGTAATTCTGCTGAACAATCTGCGTTAATCGCCCCCCCGCCTACATATATGACTGGTTTTTTCGCATTCAATAGTTTTCTTAATGCCCGCTTAATCTGCCCTTTGTGTCCTTGAATCGTTGGATTATAAGAACGCATACTTATCTGATCAGGATAAATATAGGGTAATTTTACTGCCGGATTTACCGTGTCTTTTGGTAAATCAATAACGACGGGTCCCGGACGACCACTGGAAGCTAGATAGAAAGCTTTTTTCAGTACCTTCGGAATATCCTCTGCTTTTTTCACTAAAAAACTGTGTTTTACGATCGGGCGGGATATCCCTACCATGTCACATTCCTGGAATGCATCATTACCAATCAACGAACTGGCGACTTGACCGGACAATACAACCATCGGAATTGAATCCATATAAGCTGTGGCAATACCGGTAATGGCATTGGTTGCTCCTGGACCGGAGGTGATTAATACCACACCAACCTTCCCGGTAGAACGAGCATAACCATCAGCCATATGAACTGCCCCCTGCTCATGACGTACCAGGATATGCTCAATGCCCCCAACCGTATGCAGGGCATCATAAATATCCAGTACTGCCCCCCCCGGATAACCGAATATATGCTTAACGCCCTGATCAATTAACGATCGGACGACCATTTCAGCTCCTGATAACATCTCCATAGGTTTTCCTCCAGGCTCTGTTTGCAAGTTAATAAATCGGAAGTTCCTTCCACTTTTATTTTAGTAAGGCGAATGGCCTCTCAGCGATATATTGATGCTGAGTTAATTAACATAACGCTAGAAACGGGTGTTAGCAATGTGAGTACAAGGCAGAATAGCAACTTTCTAGCCATTCAAAATGTCTCTTGTAAGCGTTATCTTACTATTAAAAGGCTAAAGGTAAGTAGAATATGAGTGGCTATACCTAAAAAGAACGACAACGTATAGGTATTATCCAGTATATATACGATAAAAAACTAAAAAGCAGTTTTCAAGATCGTTTAAGTCACCAAGGTATGAAGCTGATAAAGGAAATGCAGACAAATGCCTCAGATAATTTGACCGTCATTTCCTCGTTTTTGGATAGCCATTGCAAATAATGAATTCGAGTAGAATTTTTTTACTCCATTTTAATTAGAGAATACGATAGAGTCTATTATTTCCCTGTCGTCTCAGTCTCAACCATTCAATATTTGCCCAGAGATTTTAATGTATGATTTTTATACTCATATACGCAAATTAAATAATAAGTAAAAGATCATCTCCCAAGAAGATGATTTAAGGCTGACAATTAAATGGTAATTTAAATTAATCAGACTATTTGGTTACAATATAATCAAACCATATCATTAAAATTATTTATCAAAGGCAATAATGAGTTATGATATAGATAATTCAATTTTAACTTCTAATGTTTGATGGGGTCTGATTTGTCGCTTGCAGGATTAGATAAAACCCAGTGGTTACTTGCTGCTAATAAATTGGGTTTAAAGGCTATGGGTTTAAAGACTATGGGTTCAAAGACTATGTGTTTAAAGACTAAAAGTATCAAAAAAGATTTTTTCCGCCTGCCTTATGCAGGGCTGTCTGGAATACAGATATACCCGTCATCTTTCAAGTTGCCTCTTTGTTGGCTGCGCTCACTCACCCCGGTCACATAGTTATCTATGCTCCCGGGGATTCGCTCCCTTGCCGTCGCGATGCATCTTAAAATCTATAGGTTATAAACAACATTTCATTTCGTGCCAAGGAAACCAAGTTGTGTCCCTCAATTCAATAATCGTCCTAAGAAATATAAACGGATACAACCTAATTTATTCGACTATCATTCAGTTAGATAAAAATCATCTGACTGTTAATGGTGAACAAATGATGCTAGTTGCCAATATGAACATAAAGGTAGAAACAAAAACTGACCGACTGAAAATTATTGACTATGTGCTCAACCCGTTAAAAACCAAAACCGAAGAAAGCCTTTTAGGAACGATAATGATTTCTCAATTCATTTTTTAAAACAAAAAGAACCAATTTAGTGACACTTTATCTGAAAGATAAGAATTATTTTTTAAATCAAGGTAATTACCACGGACTGACATCTACCGTCAACTGGTCAAACGGATATCAGACAGAGATCACAGATGTCTGGTTTAAACAGGAGCCAATATCTATACACGAAGCTGAACTAAGTAACGAATTACATAATCTAATTAATGCGATGGCCTGCTTTGTCAGCCAGCAAACAGCAGAAATTAACAACACTATCTCTGTCGGGATAACACCAATTCAACTTCTTACCGTCAACTCGATAGGATAAACTAGTAGAATGAAATATATACTTTTGCTGATAATCGTATTATTTACCAATGCATGTGCAGAACCGACGAAAACAAATATTCCTAGAACTGTATTTGATGGAATTAAATATACAGGTATGGTTAAGGAACTGCCACTGAAAGTACCGAGAACAGTTGAAGAGTTTCGGGAACTGGAAAAACAAGCTCAGAATGGTAGCTCTAATGCCTATTTTTTATTAGGAAAACTTTATACCGACAGTTCATTAAAGAAATCAGAAAGAGATTACCAAAAAGCCATCGAGTATTATAGCAAGGCATTAAAGTTAGATAAAAACCATGCGGAATCTTTATATAATCTCGGTATAATTTATAGTTTTGGTTATGGAGTACAAGAAGATCAAATAAAAGCCAATGATCTACTTCAAAGAGCTGGAGATTCTGGCATAATAAATGGGTATCAGATAATAGGGGTGAATTATTTACATGGTTTAGGGAATAGCCCACAGGATTTAGAAAAGGCATTTCATTATATTAAAATAAATGCTGAAAAGGGCATCGTGGAAAAAGAAATATCTCAAGAAATAATAAATCATTGGGATAATTTTTTAATTCTCATGGGATATAAACCCATCCCATTAGTAGGAAAAAGTAACTAAAAATATACTTATAATCCCGCTCTGTATTCAGAGCGGATTATTTTACAGTAGGTAAATGATTATTTTGACAACTTATTTAAAACACACAAAGTCTATCATAATTACATAAAACATGAAAAAATCTGTCATATTCATTTATATAAGGAAATTCTGATTCACAACATTGAGTTATCTTTTAATACCTTTTCTAGCTTAGGAAAAACAGTAAAACCGTCGCGATCTAAAAAGTGCCCGCCATCAGGAAAACCATATAATTCAGCCCGGAGCTGCTGACTCAAATTTAAGGTAAACTGTGGCGATACAATCTCATCATTAAGCGATAATATTGTTATTCGTTGGTTTATTTTCTGTCTGAGCAAGTGAAAATCCAGCCCCTCTTCAGTAAATGTATTTAATTCAGGTAAAGTTGATAGTTTTTCATAAAATCCTGCAATTAATACAATCCCCCCAATATTTATATTATCAGGTAAAGATGAGATATAACGGAGTGTAGCAATGCAACCCAGACTATGCCCGATAAAAAGTGTTCTTTCATTAGGATTTGAAATGCTCTCCTGCAATTTTTCTTGCCATAAATGGGGGGAAGGAACATGAGATTCAGGCAGTTCCGGCACAATAACATTGATATTTAACTTTTCATACTGATCTTTAAGCCAAGGAAACCAATGGTGATCGGGAGTTGCTAAAAAACCATGAACAATAACTACATTATTAAAATTCATCAATTCACCTAATTACACAAAATGTATTTTATTTACCATACAAACTTTATATTATCTTATCCATATGATTTTTCAGAAAAAAATATCTGATAATTTTTAAAATTATCATCATTCAATCTGCAATATTTAATAATCACAAAATGGTCTTAGACAATATAATTTATATGCGATTTTAAGGCTGAAATAAAGTTTATTTTTCTAGTATTTAAATCTTGAAATACGGGTATTTTTCAGGGAAAACCCAAAGCGGGATATTACTACAATATCCCCCATACTTCCCATGAATAACTTGTAATACTCACTCTTTGTATAAAATCCCGAAAATCAATCCTGATACATAGATTCAATTTCTTCATAGTAACGCTGCATAATAATTTTCCTCCTCAATTTCAGTGTTGGAGTTAATTCACCCGTTTCCATTGAAAATGGTTTTGGCAGTAATATGAAACGCTTTACCTGATCGAAGTGAGCAAAGTTTTTCTGCATTTCTTTCAAGCGTTGCTCAAACATATTGATAATCTGACTATGACGCAGTAATTCAACCCGGTCATGATATTTGAGATTAATTGACCTTGCATACTCTTCCAATGCTTCATGACAAGGCACGATAAGAGCCGATACAAATTTACGAGCATCAGCAATAATAGCAACATGTTCAATAAAACGATCTTGTCCCAAAATGCCTTCAATCATTTGAGGGGCAATATATTTGCCATTCGATGTTTTCATCAAATCTTTCAGGCGTTCAGTAATGAACAAATTACCATTTTCATCCAACTTACCGGCATCACCTGTACGCAACCAACCGTCTTGAGTAAATGCCTTGGTGGTTTCTTGCTGATTATTGAAATAGCCTTTCATCACAATTGGGCCACGCACTTGTATCTCATCTTCTTCACCGATACGGACGTCAATACCAGGCGATGGTTTACCAATAGAACCAAGTACATAACCTTGCTCTTCCCAACAGGAAACCGTGGCACAAGTCTCTGTCATGCCATAGCCATATTTGATATTTATCCCAACAGCGAGAAAGAACAGGATAATCGTTTCGTCCAGACGTGCACCAGCAGCAGGTAAAAACCGAACTCTGCCCCCCAACACATTCCGTAATTTGCTCAACACCAATTTATCAGCCAGTCGATGCATTGCTGTTGACCAAGGGCAGCTTTTTTTACTCTGCAACTTACGTAAAAACTGACGCTCACCACATTTAATCGCCCAATTAAAAAGTTTTCTTTGATGCCAAGGAGCCTTAGAAACCTTTTCAAAAACCGCACTATAAATTTTTTCGTAAAATCTCGGCACTGCACACATCACTGTCGGGCAGACATCCGCCATAGCTTGACGAACAAAATTAGTGTCAGTCAGATAAACATTTTGTGCCCCTACATGCATGACATAGAAACTCCATGCACGCTCAAAGACATGGGATAACGGCAGAAAACTCAAAGAAATGTCCTGATCAGTTAATGCCAGGATATGATCATGTGAATACAACTGATAGGCTAAATTGCGGTAATCAAGCATGACGCCTTTAGGCTCACCCGTGGTACCAGACGTATAAATAAGTGTAAAAAGATCATCCAGATTGTGGTTAGCAATACGAGTTTCCAACTCAGACTGGCAGGGTAATTCATTATCGACCATGAAATCAGATAAATGCTGAGCTAATGAACAATCCCGCAAATCGACTGATTCATCTAAGACAATAATGTGACTTAACTGAGGGCAACATTCTGTCAACGTAATAGCAACATCATACTGCGCCTGCCCACCAACAAACAAAATACGCACACCAGCATCATTAAGTATGAAACCAGCCTGTTCCTGACTACTGGTTGCATATAGAGGGACAGTGACCGCCCGAAGTTGTAATACAGCGATATCTGCCAATGACCACGCCATGCTGTTATGTGCAAAGAGGCCAATTTTTTCTTGCACATCAACACCAATCTCCAACAACGCCCGGCTAATAGCGTCGGCCTTTTTGCCAATATCATGCCAGTTTAGTTCGAGTTGTTCAGCCGGAGACCATTGGCGAAAAGCAATTTTCTCTGGGTGTTGTTTTATTTGTTGTTGCAACCGGTTTATCAAGTGATAAGGATGTAAATTTTTAGTTATCACAATTTTTTTCCTGTTCGAAAATTTTTTTTCTTATCGGAGAAAAAACAGTAATTTTATTCTCTGATAATACCTTTCCGCATCACTTATTCGCTTTTCAGCTTACAGGTGTTAGCTATTTCCTTGCAGTCTACCGATTCCTGAACAACAGGAAAAGCCTATTTATCAAAAGTTGAAAAATTTGTGATAAAATAAAAAAACTCACTACCCTTATCCAGTAGTGAGTTTTCAAGTTAATTATCTGCTACTAAGTTGACTCAACAACGATTTCATCCATTGATGCCCTTTATCTTTCGTTGTAGATTCATGCCAAATCAAATAACACGGACGACTTACTTTATCCCACGGTAATGAAACCGCTCTTATTGCTAATTGTTCGCTATAGTGCTCAACTAACCATCTTGGCGCAATCGCAACCAAATAGGTTTGAGAAACAATATGCAACACACTATTCAAATCGGTCCCCTGATAAACCACCGAACGCAAACGTTTACCTCCATCATAATAGGGAACGCTGAATGAACATATATTATCCAGTGATACAACGGCATGATGTTCCTCATACAATTGCTGCTCACTAATACTATTTTCAATTCTTGGATGATGATTAGAAACAGCCAAAACCAACTCATCATTGAATAACGGGTAATGATGAAAATCCATACGTTCTAGCTGCGTATAGCTAATGACAAACTCAGTTTCCTGATACCTGAGCTGATGTTCAATATTATCATGCAGATATGATCTAATCGTCACACCCAGATTGGGTGTGTTTTGCTTCACCTGTTCAACTATTTTTGCAGCTAATCTAATATCTAGAGGGCTACAAATTGAAAGACTAAAAACCCTATCACTATTATCAGGTTCAAAACCAACCCCAGGTAACTCGTTATATACCAATTGTAATGCCTGACGGACTGGACCAAATAATTGATGAGCTCTTGCCGTCGGTTGTATTCCACGCCCATAACGCACAAATAATTCATCATTGAACATGAGCTTCAAACGAGAAACCGCATTACTGACAGCCGGTTGTGACATTCCTAGCATCTGTGCCGCACGTGTTACATTCTGCATCTGCATAACTGCATCAAAAACAGTCAGCAGATTGAGATCCACATTACGTAAATGAATTTCATTTGGATCTTTTTTGATTGCAGTTACTGAGGTGTATTCAGCCATTGTTTAACTCCACTAAACTCATGCAGATGATCCCAGCTAATAACAAAACATCGGAAATACCTTCATTTATTACTCAGATATTACGATGACTCTAACTATTAACGAGATCAATTGTCTTAATCATTTGGATAACAAATAATTAAGACTCGTCCTTGTACAAATCTGAATACGCATAGCTAACCCGCGCATCCCCTTATTAGTGTTAAAAATATATAATTCCAATTAGTAGACAATGTAGTGCTCATTATTCATTCACAAAAAAGTACAATCATGTTAACAATTTATTCACCCTGCTATTTTGTATATGATGATAAATCAAAGAATTACACAATTCATAATAAAATTACTGATTTATTATTATTAAACAATTTTATCAGAGTTATTATATTATAGAATTATTTTTTCAAAGATATATAACATAACTTCCTATTTGTATCTATTTTTCCAATGGCAAATGATGTTTTTCGGAAAAATACAAATCGACTTCCAGCTCATCACACAAAAAATACTTAATTTTAATTAATCAGTATAATGCGCTATTTTTTATATAAATCTGAGATTATCATTAAAGTCAAACCAGAACAAAAAAGGATAAAATAAAATCTTTTTAAATATAAACAGATCAACACTTCAATTTACCACCATGAGAAAAGTAAAACCAAGAATCATATGCCTAAATGAATTCTTGACATCACTTTTAAGATAACGTATCAATAAAAGCATACGAATCACAAACACTCATTAATACTATTGAAAGGTTGGATCGATATGATTCACTCAATTTGTCTACTAAACCTACTACTCATCGTATCTGATATGCGCGGTATGCTGGTGGACAGAAAACAGAGTTGATTCAAAACAGAGTTGGTCCAAACCAGACATTAACAAGAACCCGCGCCAAGCGCGGGTTTTTTTTACCTGCTGGGCGCAAAAAATAACCATAAGAGGAACCTACATATGAACCAGCAAGTTATTATCTTCGACACCACGTTACGTGATGGAGAACAAGCATTACAGGCCAGCTTATGTGTGAACGAAAAACTCCAGATTGCCTTGGCCTTGGAGAGAATGGGTGTTGATATCATGGAAGTCGGTTTTCCAGTTTCCTCTCCTGGTGATTTTGAATCTGTACAGACGATCGCTAAGCAGATAAAAAACAGCCGTGTTTGCGCCTTAGCCCGTTGTGTAGAAAAAGACATTGACGTGGCCGCAGAAGCATTAAAAGTTGCAGACGCTTTTCGAATCCACGTTTTTTTAGCCACTTCCGATTTACATATTGAATCCAAGCTGAAAAAAACATTCGAAAATGTCATGGAAATGGCAACGCAATCAATCAAACGAGCACGTCGTTACACTGATGATGTCGAATTCTCCTGTGAAGATGCGGGCCGTACACCTATTGATAATCTGTGTCGGATCGTTGAAAACGCTATCAAAGCAGGCGCAACAACGATCAATATCCCAGATACTGTCGGTTACACCACGCCATATCAATTTGGCGGCATCATCACTAACTTGATCGAACGCGTTCCTAATATTGATAAAGCGATAATATCCGTCCATTGCCACGATGATTTGGGGATGTCTGTCGCCAACTCTATCACAGCAGTACAATCCGGTGCCCGTCAGATAGAAGGGACGATAAACGGTCTGGGTGAACGTGCCGGTAACTGTTCACTGGAAGAAGTCATTATGGCGATTAAGGTCCGTCAGCAAATGTTAGGCGTTTATACTAATATCAACCATCAGGAAATTTACCGCACCAGTCAGTTGGTCAGTCAATTATGCAATATGCCGATCCCCGCGAATAAAGCAATTGTTGGTAGCAATGCATTTTCCCACTCATCCGGGATTCATCAAGACGGGGTACTGAAAAATCGTGAAACTTACGAAATTATGACACCAGAGTCCATCGGCCTGAAAGAAATTCAATTGAACCTGACTTCCCGTTCTGGTCGCGCCGCAGTGAAACACCGTATGGAAGAGATGGGATATCAGGATAAAGATTACGATCTGGGTAGCTTATACGAAGCCTTTTTACGCCTGGCAGATAAAAAAGGCCAGGTATTTGACTATGATTTGGAAGCCTTAGCGTTCATCAATTTGCAACAACAAGAACCCGAATTTTTCCATCTGGACAACTTTAATATCCAATCTGGCTCCAACGTGATGGCAACAGCCGCTGTATGTTTAGTGTGTGGTAAAGAGTTGAAATCAGAAGCGGCCACAGGTAACGGCCCGGTAGATGCTGTCTATCAGGCAATCAGTCGAATAACTGAATACCCAATTGAACTGGTTTCTTATCAGTTATCAGGTAAAGGCCAAGGAAAAAATGCATTGGGTCAGGTCAATATCGTTGTCGAATGCTTTGGACGTCGCTTCCACGGCATGGGATTAGAAACCGATATTGTTGAATCCTCTGCCAAAGCAATGGTTCATGCTCTGAACTGCGTTTGGCGTACAGAGCAAGTTAAGAAAGAGAAACAACGCATACAGCAAAATACAAAGGAAATGGTGTAAACATGTCGAACAATTATCATATTGCAGTTTTACCCGGTGATGGTATTGGCCCCGAAGTTATGGCACAAGCCTATAAGATATTGGACGCAATCCGTAAGCGTTTCAATATCCGTATCACCACCAGCGAATATGATGTGGGTGGGATTGCTATCGATCGCCACGGCTGTTCACTACCGGCAAAAACCGTAGCAGGTTGCGAACAGGCTGATGCCATATTGTTCGGCTCCGTGGGAGGGCCTAAATGGGAACATTTACCACCAGCAGAACAACCTGAGCGTGGTGCACTGTTGCCATTGCGCAAGCATTTCAAATTATTCAGTAACTTACGCCCTGCCCGCTTATATGCCGGATTAGAGGTATTTTGTCCTTTACGCAATGATATTGCTGCCAAAGGCTTTGATATTTTATGTGTCCGTGAATTAACCGGCGGTATCTATTTTGGTCAACCCAAAGGACGTGAAGGCCAAGGTAAATATGAACGAGCATTTGATACTGAGGTTTATCACCGTTTTGAAATCGAGCGCATTGCCCGCATCGCCTTCGAATCCGCTCGCAAACGCAGTAATAAAGTCACATCTATTGATAAAGCAAATGTGTTGCAGAGTTCCGTATTGTGGCGAGAAGTTGTTACTGAGATTGCAAAAGCGTATCCAGATGTAGAAATCAATCACATGTATATTGATAACGCCACTATGCAATTAATTAAAGATCCGTCTCAGTTTGATGTGATGCTGTGCTCCAATATTTTCGGCGATATCTTATCTGATGAGTGCGCCATGATTACCGGTTCAATGGGCATGTTACCTTCTGCCAGCCTGAATGAAAAAGGTTTTGGCCTGTATGAACCTGCTGGTGGTTCTGCACCAGATATTGCCGGAAAAGGTATTGCTAACCCGATAGCTCAGATCCTATCTGCCGCTTTACTACTGCGCTATAGCTTAGGTCACAATGACGCCGCTAATGCGATTGAACAAGCGGTTAACTACGCGCTGGAACAGGGCTATCGCACAACAGATTTAGCCGGAAACGGTAAAGCAATTAGCACTGATGAAATGGGCAGCACTATCGCCCGTTATATAGCCGAGGGTGTTTAACATGGCTAAGACTTTATATCAAAAATTATATGACGCTCATATTGTTCGGGAAGTACCGAATGAAACCCCGTTACTCTATATTGATCGTCATCTGGTTCATGAAGTAACCTCCCCGCAAGCTTTTGATGGTTTGCGTACTAAAGGCCGCCCAGTGCACCAACCAGGTAAAACGTTCGCAACAATGGATCATAATGTATCCACGCAAACAAAAGATATTAACGCTTGTGGTGACATGGCACGTATTCAAATGCAGGAGTTGATGAAAAACTGTGCCGAATTCGGTATCACATTATATGACCTCAATCATCCCTATCAGGGGATTGTTCATGTCATCGGCCCTGAACAGGGGATAACCCTGCCAGGCATGACGATTGTTTGTGGTGATTCCCACACTGCCACGCACGGAGCATTCGGCTCGTTAGCCTTCGGTATTGGCACTTCTGAAGTTGAACATGTACTCGCCAGCCAAACTCTAAAACAAGCCCGTGCCAAAACTATGAAAATCGAAGTGATGGGTGATGTCGGTGACGCTATTACCGCCAAAGATATCGTTCTGGCGATCATCGGCAAAACAGGTAGTGCAGGTGGTACAGGGTATGTGGTGGAATTCTGTGGTAAGGCGATTGAAGCACTTAGCATGGAAGGCCGTATGACTTTATGTAACATGGCAATTGAAATGGGTGCTAAAGCAGGTTTGGTTGCACCGGATGAAACCACTTTTACTTATATGAAAGGCCGCCAGTTCTCACCAAAAGGAGAGCTGTGGGAACAAGCTGTTGCTTACTGGAAGACATTGAAATCCGATCCTGATGCACAATATGACACCATTGTTACGATTAATGCAGAAGAGATCTCCCCGCAGGTTACATGGGGAACAAACCCTGGGCAAGTGATCGCCATTGATCAAACAATTCCTGCACCGGAATCTTTTAGTGATCCTGTTGAACGAGCATCTGCTGAAAAAGCACTGGCGTATATGGATTTGAAACCCGGTATTAAACTAACAGATGTGAAGATCGATAAAGTCTTTATCGGCTCTTGCACCAACTCCCGGATTGAAGATTTACGGGCTGCCGCAGCTATCGCACAAGGTCATAAAGTTGCACCTGGTGTTCAGGCAATCGTTGTTCCCGGATCAGGCCCCGTTCAAGCACAAGCAGAAGCAGAAGGTTTAGATAAAATTTTCATAGAGGCCGGTTTTGAATGGCGCTTACCCGGATGTTCCATGTGTCTGGCAATGAATAATGACCGCCTGCAACCCGGTGAACGCTGCGCTTCTACCAGTAACCGCAACTTTGAAGGGCGACAAGGACGTGGTGGACGCACTCATTTGGTGAGTCCAGCGATGGCAGCAGCAGCAGCGATTAATGGTCATTTTATCGATATACGCCACCCAGCACAGAAGTCATAAAGGAGAGAATGATGGAAAAGTTTATTCAACATACCGGCTTGGTTGCCCCTTTAGATGCTGCAAACGTCGATACTGATGCCATTATTCCTAAGCAATTCTTACAGAAAGTTACTCGTACAGGATTTGGTCAGCATCTGTTTCATGACTGGCGTTTTCTTGATGATGCAGGACAAAAACCTAATCCTGAATTCGTATTAAATCAGCCTTGTTATCAAGGTGCTAGTATCCTTCTGGCTCGTGAAAACTTTGGTTGCGGCTCCTCTCGTGAACATGCACCTTGGGCACTAACGGATTATGGTTTTAAAGTGGTTATCGCCCCAAGTTTTGCAGATATTTTTTACGGTAACGCTTTCAACAACCAGTTACTGCCGGTAAAACTGAACGATACAGATGTCAATGAGCTATTTGAGTGGGTTCAGCAAAACAAAGCTTGTCGTTTTACTGTCGATCTAGAACAACAGAAAGTCCACGCTGGCAATAAAAGCTATGATTTTGAAATCGATAGTTTCCGGCGTCACTGTATGATGAATGGTCTGGATAGTATTGGCCTGACATTACAACATCTGGATGCCATAATAACCTACGAGCAAGAACAACCGGTTTTCCTACGTTAATTTTTCCGTTATTGATTTATCCCGTAGTTTTCTACTACGGGATTTTTCTATCACAAGCAAAAACAATACCACCACGTCAATACTCATGCAGACAATCATTTTTTCAGTCATATACAGGGTTTTAACTAATATTTAGTCATCCCATATCACATTTAAAAGAAATTAACAGATAGAAATAGCTATAGTGGCTGGACAAAACGCCTCCAATACCGGATTATTACTCGCTTTAAACTGATATGTAAAAAAGAAGCGGGGAGTACACAATGTACAATAAGAAAAAAAGCCAGTAAGCTTTCTTACTGGCTGGCAAATCACCATTACTCAAGAAAATTGGGGGAGAAGCCAGATTTCGTCTGGCCTATTGAGCTACTTTCAATATGGATAATTATCGTCTCAATATAAGGAAATAAAAATTGATGAATAATACTCTGGAGTTCCTCTTTTATGCCCAGTTCACGCTTACAACAACAATTCATTCGATTATGGCAACACCATCAAGGAAAAGAGGCTGAAACCACGTTACAAGAACTGGCAAATGTACTGCATTGTTCAAAACGCCATATCCGTTCACTGCTCAACAATATGCAGAAAGCGGGCTGGTTACAGTGGCAGGCTGAGTCTGGTCGAGGGAAACGTTCTCAACTGAATTTCTTACGTGATGGATGGGAACTTCAACAACAACGAGCGGAAGAGTTGCTTGAGCAACATAACGTTGAGAAGTTGGTCCAACTGGTTGGTGATAAAGATACAGTCCGCCATATGGTACTATCCCAGATTGAACGCCGTTTCCGTCAGGGAAAAAACTTACTGCGGATACTCTATTATCGCCCCTTCCCTAATCTTCTACCCGGTTCACCTTTACGCCGTTCTGAAATTCATCTGGTCAGGCAGATATTTAATAGCCTAACCCGAATAAATGAGGAAAATGGGGAACCAGAAGCTGACTTAGCTCATCATTGGCAACAATTATCCTCAAATCATTGGCGCTTTTATCTACGCCCGGCTATCCATTTTCACCACGGCAGAGAATTACAGATGGCGGATGTCATCGCTTCGCTACAAAGATTACGCAACCTGCCCCTTTTTTCTCATATTGAAAAAGTCACCACGCCCACACCCTATGTGATTGATATTTTTCTTTCAGAACCTGATCTCTGGCTCTCTTTATTAATCGGCAGCCCACATGCCATGATCTTGCCTCAAGAGTGGCAAAAGTTACCGAACTTCTCTCGTATGCCAGTGGGAACCGGCCCTTACCAGGTCATAAAAAACAGCGCTCAGAAACTACAAATTCGTGCCTTTGATAATTACTTTGGCTTTCGGGCACTGATTGATCAGGTGAATATATGGTTTCTACCAGAACTCGCCGAGAAACTGGTTTGTACAACTCTGCATCTGGAAAGTGACAGCACGGATAATAACTCGCTAGATAGCAGGATAGAAGAAGGCTGTTATTTCCTATTACATGACCATCGTTCAACTAAATGTAAGAGAGAAGACGTTCGCCAATGGCTATGCAGCCTGCTAACACCGATCAATCTGCTAGCGCATTGTGACCCCTTTTATCAACGCCATTGGTCACCTGCTTATGGTTTATTACTACGCTGGCATCACAGTAAGCTCATATCCGAATTGAACAAACCAGAGGATATTACCCATCTGACCGTCACGCTTTGTCATCAACATCACGAATACCACACAATCAGCCAGATCCTTCAAGCCATACTGACCAAATGCGGCGTCGAATTGAAAATCAACATCGTGGATTATGACACATGGTTCAATGGTAACACCGAAAGTGACTTCTGGCTTGCTACCGCCAACTTTTATAATCCTCTGGAGTTTTCGCTGTTCGCTACGCTGTACGAGATGCCATTATTGAAAAAATGCCTTGGTAATGACTTAAGTAAAGAAGTATCACAATGGCGACGACAAGAGTTATCGCTTGAAGAGTGGTGCGAAAAAATAGTTGATGAACATTGGCTGCATCCACTGTTCCACCACTGGCTTGAGTTACAGGGACAAAGAAGTATGCGGGGAGTCAAAATGAACACCTTTGGTTGGTTTGATTTCAAATCTGCCTGGTTCAACCCATATGAAGGGTAATTCACAGAAAAAGCCAGAGTTATGAACATACACAGGTGTGCAAACTTGCTTTTATTCACTTTTTCTGTGGATATCTATGTGAAAAAGGCAAGGGTAATTCAGGTATAGCTTTATATTATGAATTATCAATCTATAGACAAAAAATGAAATAGTATTTACTTTTCATTGAAATAGCAGCTATTTACCTCGCTATTTCTAGCGTCAATCACAGCTATAATGGACGACGTTAGTTGATGAGAACAAAAAACAATCAAACATCATGTTATCCACAGGTTATGCTTTTTAGTTAAGCAAAAAACAGCGGTTTTTGTAGAAAAAAGTGTTAGTCAAACCTGTAAATCAAACCAGTGATCTCATTTTTGTCTACTTATCCCATAAAACTGTGGATAACATAGTGTAAGATCCTGTTCATTATTACCGGCAATAGGTGAACAAGAACGGCAGTCAATTTTACAATATTTGAAACAGCAATAAAAAATGTTTGTATATCATGCTATTATCACTTTTTAGCTATTGAATGAACCTCAGATTTATTATTCACAGAAACTAAGGCTGTTTTTTGACCTAAAAAACGGATATCTCAAATGAACACTCTTTTTTCCCCTCCATCGCCACCAGACAACGAACAACAACTGTTTGAATGCGCCCAGCTTCTGGCTGGCTTATCAATGGGAGAACTCGCGGCAAAAGCAAATTTACCTATCCCACCCAATCTGAAACGAGATAAAGGCTGGGTAGGCATGTTGCTAGAATATTACCTCGGTGCAAGTGCCGGCAGTAAGCCAGAGCAAGATTTCGAACATATCGGTATTGAGCTTAAAACCATCCCGGTAGACAGAAGAGGTTATCCACTGGAGACAACATTTGTCTGCGTTGCACCATTAACAGGGAACAGTGGTATTACCTGGGGAAGCTGTCATGTTAGACGCAAATTATCGCGGGTGCTGTGGATACCTGTTGAAGGTGAACGGGAAATTCCTCTAGCCAAACGCCGGGTTGGCTCTCCTTTATTGTGGAGTCCCAATCAAGAAGAAGAAGAGTTACTACGCCGCGACTGGGAAGAATTGATGGATTTCATCGTGCTTGGCAAAGTAGAGAGCGTTACAGCCCGTCATGGCGAAGTATTACAGTTGCGCCCAAAAGCGGCTAACAGCAAAGCATTAACCGAAGCAATCGGCGTACACGGCCAGCCTATTATGACTCTGCCTCGCGGGTTCTATCTAAGGAAAAATTTCACTGCTCCCCTACTGGCTCGTCATTTTTTGATTTAACGTTGAGCTCTGACTGATTTTTACATCGACATACTTACCTTACATCTAATCACGCGTATAATTAGATTTTTACCTTAAGGTTTTAATAAGCAATGTTAGAATGGATTGTTGATCCCCACGCCTGGATGGCACTTGCCACCCTGACAATTCTAGAAATCGTTTTAGGGATTGATAACATTATCTTTTTGTCACTTGTTGTGGCAAAACTCCCTAACCATCAACAAAACAAAGCACGTAAGATCGGACTAATGGGTGCAATGCTAATGCGCCTGGCGCTGTTAGCATCTATTGCCTGGGTTATTCGGCTGACCTCCCCGATATTGACAGTTTTTGAGCATGATATTTCTGCCCGTGACTTAATCCTATTCTTTGGCGGTCTGTTCCTGATCTGGAAAGCCAGCAAAGAAATCCACGAAGCGATAGAAGGTGACAATGAAGGAGAGCTAAAACGCCCTGTTCACTCCTTTCTGGGGGCCATCATCCAGATTATGTTGCTGGACATTATTTTCAGTCTGGATTCAGTCATCACCGCAGTTGGTCTGTCCGATCATCTATTCATTATGATGGCAGCCGTTATCATAGCCGTCGGTGTTATGATGCTCGCCGCTCGTCCTATCGGTGAATTCGTTGACCGTCACCCTTCCGTCAAAATGCTAGCGCTGTCATTCTTAATCCTTGTAGGCTTTACCCTTATTCTGGAAAGTGTACAAGTGCATATACCTAAAGGTTACATCTATTTTGCTATGTTCTTCTCAATGGCAGTAGAAACGCTGAATCTCATGCGTGGGAAAAAGAAAAGAAATTAGCAGTAGCACGACAATAACGCTAAAAAATATCATTCTTTGATTCAAAAAGTACGCCATAGATGCCCAGTTCAGTACTGCGGCATCTCAATTTTGAAGGTAGCAAGTGAAACACGATAAAGGGTACCAAAAAAGCATATAAAGGTTACACCAATCCAAATAATAGCTAAGTTTCAAGGGGATAGCGCCACAACTCAGTACGAGCTTATTTCACTATCCCCTAGAACTATATATCCCCTAAAACTATATTAAGACTATGTACTACTTAACGCTTCTTAGACGCCTGTAAATAAAGCATCTCTAATGCAATAGTTGCACCTGCCAGAGCCGTAATTTCAGACTGATCATAAGCTGGAGCAACTTCCACCACATCCATACCGACAATATTTAGCGGCTGCAAACCTCGCAGCAATTTCAGTGCCCGATCGGTTGTCAGACCACCAATGACGGGTGTACCCGTACCCGGCGCAAAAGCGGGATCAAGACAATCGATATCGAAAGTCAGGTAAACCGGCATATCGCCAACCGTCTCTTTTATCTGAGCAAGCAAATCATCCACACTACGGTCATTAACCTGATCAGCATCCAGCACCGTAAAACCATTGTCCCGTCCATGTTCAGTACGAATACCAATTTGTACAGAATGATGCGGGTCGATCAACCCTTCATTTGGCGCGTGATAGAACATAGTACCGTGATCAAATTGGCTACCGTTTGGATAGGTATCAGCATGAGCATCAAAATGAACCAGAGCCATTTTGCCGAAATGTTTGGCATGAGCGCGCAACAAAGGCAAAGTAATAAAATGGTCACCCCCAAAAGAGAGCATACGCTTACCGGAAGCCAACACTTTTTCAGCATGAGCTTGTAATTTATCACTCATATCCTGAGCATCACCAAAATTGAAGACCACATCACCACAATCTACAACTTTGAGACAATTGTGTAGCTTAAAATCCCACGGCCAACGGCGGCTTTCCCATGCCAAGTTAGTAGAAACCTGACGAATAGCCGCAGGCCCGTGGCGACTACCTGCACGGCCTGACGTTGCCATGTCAAATGGTACGCCAGTAATTACCCACTCTGCATCGCTGGAATATGGCTGGAAATTCAGCGGAAAGCGCAGGAAACCGAAGGCATTAGAAACCAGAGAGTCATCTTGTTGGTTGCCCAAGGTACTTATTGTCATGAGATATATCCTCAAAAGTTTCCCGACAGAACAAAGCTATTTAATTCCAGAATACATGCCATGACGAAATGGGGTATGTCTGAGATAACCCCATTTATCTGCATCTCCGCATCTGGTTTATATCAAATAACATTACCTGTATACAGGAGGCTTAATTAACACCAGAAGATTATTCATCTTCCAGATATGTGTAGCCATAAAGACCACTTTCAAATTCCAGTAAAAATTGCTCTTGCAAACCCGTATCCAAATCCGCGCCTTTTACTTGATCACGGAAGCGAGCCATCAGTACATTAGGGTCCAGTTTCACATATTGCAGCATATCCGCGACTGAATCCCCCTCTTCACTTTGGTTATAGGTCACTTCGCCATTATCGAATACATAAACATCAATAGCCGCTGTATCGCCAAACAGGTTATGCATATTGCCAAGAATTTCCTGATATGCTCCCACCATAAAGAAACCAATCATTGGCGGACAATCAGGATCATAAGCGGGCATCGGCATTGTCGCGGCTACACCATCACCATCCACATAATGATCAACAATACCATCAGAGTCACAGGTGATATCTAACAATACCGCACGGCGATCCAACGGCTTATCCAGTCCCTCAATGGGTAAAACAGGAAATAACTGATCGATACCCCATGCATCAGGCAGAGACTGGAACAGTGAGAAATTCACATAGAATTTATCTGCCATACGCTCTTGCAGCTCATCAATAATTGGCCGGTGAGCTCGGTTACTTGGATCAAGATCCTGTTGAATACGGCGACAGATATTCAGATATAACTCTTCCGCCCATGCCCGTTCTGTCAAATCCAGCATGCCATGAGCATATTGTGTATGAACATCATGTAGATCGAGTTGACCATCATGCAGCGATTCACGTAAAGAGCGTCTATTTCCTTCAGAGTGCATCTCCTGCCATGTTTCCCACAAACTGGTGAGTGGGCGGGAAGCATCCTCTGCCGGTGGTGTCGTCTGCGTAAATTCATTACGCTCAACTCCGATAACATTGGAGACCAAGACAGTATGGTGAGCGGTCAGGGCACGACCGGATTCCGTGATAACAGTCGGATGGGGTAAACCATGCTCATCACAAGCATCACCAATACCCCAGATAACATTGTTGGCATATTCATTCAACCCATAGTTCACAGAACAATCAGATTGAGAGCGGGTCCCTTCATAATCGACCCCCAGTCCACCACCAACATCAAAACATTGAATATTTACCCCGAGTTTATGTAACTCGACATAAAAACGCGCTGACTCACGGACACCTGTTGCGATATCACGGATATTCGCCAACTGTGAGCCAAGGTGAAAATGCAACAATTGCAGACTATCAAGTCGATCCACAGCACGCAAAGTCTCAACCAATTGCAATACCTGAGTTGCCGCCAGCCCAAACTTCGATTTTTCACCGCCACTGGCTTGCCATTTACCTGAACCCTGAGATGCCAAACGTGCGCGGACTCCCAAGCGCGGGATCACATTCAATCGTTCAGCTTCTTCCAATACTTGGGCAATCTCAGACATCTTTTCGATCACCAAATAAACCTTGTGACCTAACTTCTCACCTATTAGCGCCAGACGAATATATTCACGATCTTTATATCCATTACACACGATGACGGTACGAGTCATACCCGCATGGGCCAGAACTGCCATTAATTCCGCTTTGGAGCCAGCCTCAAGCCCTAAAGGTTCACCGGAACTGGCCAGTGATTCAATAACGCGGCGTTGTTGGTTAACTTTAATGGGATAAACTAAAAAGTAATCGCCTTTATAACCATATGACTCTCTGGCACGTTTAAATGCGGCATTGATTGAACGCAAACGATGTTGCAGGATTTGAGGGAAACAAAATAGCGCCGGCAAACGCAAATGTTTCTGCTCCTGCTGAACTCTTTTCACCAATTCCGCAAGATCAATTTTTGCCCCCGGCAAATCAGGATTTGGACACACACTAACATTGCCAAGATCATTGACGTAGTAGTAACTCCCTCCCCAATATGCAATATTGTAAGTCTGTTGCATTTTACGAGCGATATTATCATTCATGGCAGTCTCCTTAAGGGAGTTAGAGTTTTTCGCCTTCGCCTGTAATTAATAAATAACCCAAAACACTATAATCTCGCGTGTTGAGAAATATCAGGGAACAGCATGCTCTCAGGTTGTAAAAAGCGTTTAGTTACTACTAAACAACGACAAAATTACCGAGTGACAATACGCCTGTCCGACATATCCGGCCTGTTTGCTGACAACAGATAACATCGAATTAAAGACATATTGAAAAGAAAGGAAAAAGACGCGGATACATCCGACGACAAGTGTGGCTGTTGGCCATAAGCAATCAGCAGATAATGGTTCATTACCCCATTCACCCCACACATGACTCATATTTAAGGAGCCATTTTCTCGATTGAGAAACAGAAGCTAGTTAGCTTTCTGCGAGTCTGTAGCAAAAATAGTTCAACTACGGCCGCAGTTTATACTCGCAATCACATAAAATTGCAAAATGAAATTGAACAAAACTGACATACAAACCAAGAAATTATTTATTCACCCGATGAAAATGACTCACTGAGCTAAAAAAATCTAGCACATGGATAAGAATTACCCTAAAATAGCCATCTAGATGTTAATCCATCCATTTCCAAACTGAAATTATATTTTAAGGTAACGTTATATAATGACCACATACCTTTTCACTTCCGAGTCTGTTTCCGAAGGGCATCCTGATAAAATTGCAGACCAAATATCTGATGCCGTTCTTGATGCTATTCTAGAACAAGATCCAAAAGCACGAGTTGCCTGCGAAACCTATGTTAAAACCGGCATGGTCATGGTTGGTGGTGAAATTACTACCAGCGCTTGGGTTGATATTGAAGAAATTACGCGACAAACAGTTCGAGAGATTGGTTATGTTAATTCTGAAATGGGTTTTGATGCAAACTCATGTGCAGTATTAAGTGCCATTGGTAAACAGTCACCGGATATTAATCAAGGTGTTGACCGTGAAGATCCCCTGCAACAAGGTGCTGGTGACCAAGGGCTAATGTTTGGTTATGCAACCAACGAAACTGACGTACTCATGCCTGCGCCTATCACCTATGCGCACCGTTTGGTTCAGCGTCAAGCTGAAGTTCGGAAAAATGGTGTACTGCCGTGGTTACGCCCTGATGCTAAAAGCCAAGTCACTTTCCAATACAATAACGACAAAATTGTCGGCGTTGACGCGGTTGTACTTTCCACACAGCATGCTGAAAATATTAGTCAGAAAGATCTGCAAGAAGCGGTCATGGAAGAGATCATCAAGCCGGTACTGCCTGCTGAATGGTTAAATCCAACAACCAAATATTTCATTAACCCAACCGGTCGTTTTGTCATTGGTGGCCCGATGGGTGACTGTGGTCTGACTGGTCGTAAAATTATCGTAGATACTTACGGTGGCATGGCACGTCATGGTGGCGGAGCATTCTCCGGTAAAGATCCATCCAAAGTTGACCGTTCAGCGGCTTATGCTGCACGCTATGTAGCAAAAAATATTGTTGCTGCTGGTCTGGCTGATCGTTGTGAAATTCAAGTGTCTTATGCTATCGGCGTTGCAGAACCCACTTCCATCATGGTGGAAACATTCGGCACTGAAAAAGTTTCAACAGCAACTCTGACTCTACTGGTACGTGAATTCTTTGATTTACGCCCTCATGGTTTGATTCAGATGCTGGATCTATTGCACCCAATCTATCGTGATACTGCCGCTTATGGTCATTTTGGTCGACCACAGTTCCCGTGGGAAGCCACTGATAAAGCAGAAGCGCTGCGTGATGCTGCGGGTTTGAAACTATCAGCGATGAATATGTAAAAATATAAAAATGGAAGCCGGGTTTGAATAACCAAACCTGGCTTTTTTAGCATTAGCTAATGATTGAAGAATCCCTCAAAATATTATTATCGGTTGTTCAAAGATTTCTAATAGAATTCACTGATCCTTACCTATTTATTTTCAACACATGAAATCAGCTAGCATTCCAATTTATTTACAACAAGCCATCATGAATACTTTGCGGCAAAAACTGCAACAAGCAAACTTATATCTCAACCGTGATTTTCCTGAACCTACAATAAACTATCGCCAACGGGGAACTACCGCAGGCAGTGCCTATATAAAAAATTGGGAAATCCGTCTTAATCCAGTGTTACTGATTGAAAACCAACAAGCTTTTATTGATGAAGTTGTGCCACATGAATTAGCTCATCTATTAGTTTATCGCTACTTTGGGAAAGTGCCTCCACATGGGAAACAGTGGCGTTGGATGATGGAAGAAGTACTGAACGTTCCAGCTAACCGTACACACAAATTTAAAATCGATTCAGTACGTAGTCAAACTTTTACTTATTACTGTAATTGCCAGCAACATGAACTAACCCTACGACGCCATAATAAAATTCTGCGAGGAGAAAGTCATTATATCTGCCAAAAATGCGGAGAAAAACTTATTGCTAAATCAATAGATTCTCTCAATCCTAATTTATAACAATTAAATAATCTGAACCCAGTAAAATACAGGATTCAGACCTTAATTAACGTGTGATTTAAATTATCTAACTTTTGGCAGAAATTCACCAGACCGGGGTATTTTTGGCTTTTATATTTTTTTAAAAAATATTAGTTACAAAAAACTCACCTACTCTTGTTTCTTGTTGAATATTGTTTGCAAAATAGTTTAATTTTAATCATTACTTTATAAATGTTCTTTTAACTCGAATATACCCAATGGATTTCAAGATGCATCGCGACGGCAAGGGAGCGAATCCCCGGGAGCATAGGTAACTATGTGACCGGGGTGAGTGAGTGCAGCCAACAAAGAGGCAACTTGAAAGATGACGGGTATAGATATAATAAAATAAGGAACCCATATACATGCATAAAATACCGTTCTAAAAAGCAAGAAAAGATAATTATAATCCAATTTTATTTCATATATATAATGAGCCAATGCTAAATCGGTTATTACAAATAATGAAGTAAAAACTAAAAGGGTAATGTAAAATAAAGGTGTTTTTTTCTTTTTTCTAAAGAAAAGAATAGATGTATAAAGTGCAACTCCAAAAATAATGATAAAACAAATAAACTCAAATCCTATAAAGATACGTAATTCACTTAAAAAATCATAACCAGAGATCAAGATTGTCATTGTTTTATATGCACTAAATAAAGAACCCAATATTACAAAGATAAGATTTATTGCCGGAAAATAGAGAAATCCGCCAATGCCACTCAGTTCTTTCGCTTCACATGCTGCACAAAAATCTGATTCATGTAATGCTCGGTTTTCACATTTAATACACTTCATAAAATTTCTCCAAATAGTAACTTCAATCCAAGGATTGATTATTAAATTACACAGGTGATAGTATATAAATCAATAACTTATTAGTCCGATAAATACCCCTGTTTTTAATAGCCTTATTTACATCGTCAAGTGAAAAAAGAAATATTTCGTCTATAAAAAAACGACACAACCATCTGATAATAAAGAAATAGTTAGATTCATAAAAATATAACCAATATCTATATAATGTTTTTAATAAATAAAAACTTTACCCAATCACTCTTTTAACCATCATATTTTACATAGCTTGAGCCAGCCCAATGCACAAAAACAACATAATTGAAATTAATACTACCATTAGAAGTATGTTAAATACCTATATTAGCTCATGTATGAATCAAACTGATCGCTAATGCGTTATTATCCATATCTTATTTTACAATATCTCGTGATAAGAATAGACCAGTATAAGGATCGAAAAATATTCTTCTTCCATAAAAATCAACAACAAAGTATTGCCCTTCAACAACATTCAACCGTTCGTATGGGTAACTTGTTTGACCTTCTTCTTGTAAATTCGAAGGCTCTATTTGCCAAAGAAACTCTCCGTTCTTTGTATAAGAAAATAAATTATTTAGTCCATCATCTCCTATAGGAATATCAATTAAGACAAGAACAAAACCATTATCAATTTCTATCGCTTTAATGATTTTTCGATTAAGTATAATTAAGTGCCCATTGATATTAATCTTGTTATTGTTAACTAAGATAACCATTTTGTTCTCCTATTTTTTTGAATAGCCCGTTCATTAGTAAATGTATCGGTCCTTTGCCCCCATAAGATCAAACTGAGTTCCTCCTCCTTTATAACCAAACAGACTTCCCATATTAAATGCATTACTGTCTACAACAATTACGTAGAAAAAAACAAATAAAGCCAAACAATATAAAATAACCTAGATAACCATAATGACGTATTTTGAAGGCTTATTTTCATTTCAAAAACAAACTCTTTTATGAATTCAATATTATTTCTATGTGCAAATTTTCTTTTTGAGAAAAATCTGCAATGAATAAGAAAAACAAGAATTGCAAATACTCCAATAAAATAACCAGCAAAGGAAATTAAATTTTAATTTTTAATAAATTCAAACAAAATTCCAGACATATAAATAACAAATAATATTATCATGGAAAAATTAGCAAGTTTGTTTTTATTAAAAAAACAAAAATCAAAAAAGAGCAACGGAGATTTTACACTTCTTAGTGAAACTTTTTTGTTCAAGCCAAAATAGATGAAGCAGGCAAGAAATCCCAACAGACTCAAGACCATCAAAATAAACGGAATATATACAATCATGCTCACTTATCCTTAAACTGCGTATTACCGCGAAGAAGCTCGCTCTTTAACGGCATTTTTCAAGATAACTTTCTCATCGATGAGGTATTAGCATCTATTGTCTACTTCACCAAGATACCAATGTTCTGAGTAAAAAGGGTTACCTCTTGGCGATACTTATCCCTGACAACAGAACGACAACTGGTATCCCCCTGACAGTTGACCAGTTCCTCACTGCGCGATTGGTTCTTCTCCACACTTAGGTGGTTGTTGTCTACAACAACGTTCTCTGTCATGAAGCTTGATGCCAAACCCGATTTTTTTATAATTACATCATTCAGTTACAACCAGCTTTGCCCTATGCGGTTTAGTACCTTACCTACAACGCCCCGACGCGACTTTTTAGCCTGTAAGCCACTTTTCCCAGACGTAATGAACTGCCCCTTTTAAATGTCGGATGATTGCCTAACATTTTGGTGTGCAGTTCATTCTGACTAGGATCTTTTATTTGGTTTGCAATACAAGTATAGGTTGAATAAATTCGTCTAAAGAATCAATATCAATGTATGATACTTCATTTTCTCTCATCATATGTAGTTTAATAACAGAATCGATTTCCTCTTCAAAGTCATCAAGTACAAGAATAAGTTCGAATTTGAAAGAAGGAAGATCTTGTTCCAGTTTAGCAATAATAAGAGAAGCGAATTTTATAGCAACATCTATAATATTGTTTTCCAAATAGTCACTTAATCTTATTTCATTATAGAAACATTCCTCTTCTGTCTTATCGAAGAAATTTGAATGACTATTAATTTGATTTTCTCTTAACACACTAGCTACAGGACCAAGAGAAGAAAAAAATACACAACCGTTTGAACTTACTGTGAACCCAAGATTTAAGAGCTCAGCAAGAACTTTTGGTATTACAACATCTTCCTTGACATATCCATCTAAAAAACTAAACATTTTCTGGTTGTATTTAATCATTTTTCCCCCAAATATTGTTTCATGCCTTTGTCTATTGCCTGCTTAAATTTCGGATCAGATAATAAGTTATTTACTGATGATGGTGCAGGTATTTTATTTTTTGAAGAGTCGAAGCTATAAAACGAATTAGTAGATGGCTCGTAGTAATATTTGTTGTTTTTATTATCTTGATAGTGTATTTGTCCTGGTCTCTTACTAGGGTTTGGATTTTCTACATCAATACGTTCTTTACCAACTCCTTTCCATATAGTTTTACTGGAGGTTTGAACGCCCTTTTGTCCTAGCATAGGACCTTGATCAGTTGGTACGTTTTTTTCTTTTACCCCGACCTTACTAATTCCTTTAGCAACTCCAGGAGCTGCTGAAATCCCCACCTGACCCATAATCTTCACGATTTCCTGGGTCGTTTCTTCTGAGCCACCGGTGATTTGGGCACGATGGAGCACCAAATTCCGTGATGCGTCAATATTTGACATTGCACCCCGTAAATCAGCCCATTCCCGTACTTCTGCCGGTGTGAGGGAATCCAGCCCCTGCATTCTGGCTTTTTCCTGAATTTCACTTATCCGGGTGCTGTAATCACCTTGCAATGCCCGCAGCTCTTTGGCCACGGCAACGCATTGGTCAGCCCCTGAGCACGTTGCTATCCGCTCTTGAACCTGGTCATATTCCTGCCGATATTTATCCCTGACAGTCGCACGGCAACCGCTATCACCCTGACAATTAACCAGTTCCTCACTTCTTGAACGATTCTGGTCAACGCTTAGGTGATTATTGTCTACACTACTTAGCTCAATTAAGTATTATCCCGGTGGATTTATGCTGACAGCCCCAGCTTTATAAACGCTGGGTTGTTATTTAAAAGCCACTTAATACTACTTGCCCTTCTGTATAACTTTTAAGAATCCTACTTCTTATTTCAAATATACACTTAGTAAAATCGCTTATTGTTAGATTATACCCTTCATCTGTGATATTAATTTCTCCCAGAAAACGCAATGCTATTTCATCAGAAAATATTATGTTAAAGCTCTCACTGGTTTCCTCTATTTTCTCAATAACATATTGATTATCAAAGGGTCTACCATAAGGGCCATCAGGGAGAAAGAAGTACAGTGATTTTTTCTCTTTTACCCAATTTTCAATTATTTCTTTTGTATTCATTTCTTAATTATCCAGTTATTGTCTAGTGATGGTAAAAATATTTGCGTACCACCACCATGTAACGTTGGTTGAGTCCCTTTAGTTCCAATTTGTGCTGCCGCTGGTCCTTCATAATACTTAGTACCTTTGGGAATCTTTATAATGGCTTGGTTTTTAAAAGTATTACCCCATTCAGGTAAAACAGCACTATCCATTTGAGATTGTAGAGGTCCTTTTGATGGACGTGGAGTCCAAAAGCGGCCATCAACTTTAGCAGAGCCGCCATAATCTCTGAAAAAATACATATCTGTTTCTGCGACTTTTTCAGTATAACTTCCACTTCTGAACGTTGAAGCAGGAGCACGCAAATCACTGGGATTTCCTAATAGGCCAATTTCATGCGGGCCATAAGATTTTATAGTTTTTGATACTCCTTGTTCTAAGTTCTTCGAGACACTCTTCACCACATTAGCCACTACAGCTTCAGATTTTGCTGCCACTGCTTCTGCCGCAGTTTTACCCACACCAATCACACCAACTGCACCCACACCACCCGGTGTTAATGCTTCAGCGACCTGAATACCCGCATTGTTCAGGCAGATTGTCGGAGCAACTTTACACCCTTCCAATGCAGCCCTTGCCATCACGGCAATTTCAGGTGTGGCGGCCACAATTTGGGCCCCCCCTGCTATCGCCATTCCTCCCACCGAAACGACTAGATTACCATCAGCTATACCTTTAGCAATATTAGCCTTGCACGTCGTATCGCAGTCTGGTGTTTTACTTAACCAGAATCCAAGATCCGAGCCGGCTGCGGCGCCAAGGGCATTATTATCCGCAACAACGCATTCCATTGCGAAGTTGATTACCGAACACCAATTTTCCCTGCGCACTCAGTCAGTTACAACCCATTTTTTCCGATGGGCGTTCACCGCCGAACCCAAAACCCCCTGACGCGCTTTTCGCCCCCGAAGGCCGGTTTTTCCCGCCGCGCTCTGGTCAGTGTAGCGCCTTTTTCGGCAACGGGCGAACGTCGCCCAACTCGCTTGGGCGGCGGGTGCCCGTTCTGCGGGCGCGGGCGGCACAGAGCCCGCAAGCGGCGCCCCTGCGACGCTCGGGGGCACCGGGGTTTCGGGTTGCGCATGACCTTGCATGACCACGCGGTTTTGTTCAGGGAAGCCCCCGGGGGCTGCACCTGTCTTTCCTACACAAATATTTTAACCCGCCCCCGCGTTATTGAACTTTTCCCTCATAGATTGATCTCAATAAAAAACACGACTTGAGGTAATCTTTATGTTTTCAACCTGCGCCGAACAATGGGC